>DBKH01000001.1:17551-18065 GCA_002297815.1 Bacteroidales bacterium UBA755
AAACACTTTAATTTTTGATATTCAATTATGAAAAAGATTCAGATGATCACTCCTCTCGTTGAGATGGATGGTGATGAAATGACAAGGATCCTGTGGAAAATGATTAAGGATGAACTTATCATTCCATTTGTTGATCTGAAGACAGAATACTATGACCTTGGCCTTGTTCATCGTGACGAGACCGCAGACCAGGTGACGGTTGACTCCGCCAACGCCACGAAGAAGTACGGTGTGGCCGTGAAGTGCGCCACCATCACTCCTAACGCCAAGCGTATGACCGAGTACAACCTGCATCAGATGTGGAAGAGCCCGAACGGAACGATTCGTTCAATGCTGGACGGTACCGTGTTCCGCACACCTATCACAATCCCTTCCATCTCTCCTGCCGTTAAGTTCTGGAAGAAACCTATCACCATCGCCCGTCACGCCTACGGTGATGTCTACAAGAGCGTTGACATCCGCGTTGAGGAACCGGGAGTGGCCAAGCTCGTCTTCGAAGGCGAGAGCGGCAAGA
>DBKH01000101.1:0-9853 GCA_002297815.1 Bacteroidales bacterium UBA755
GGCATGATCGGCATCAAGGGTCACCGCTCCGTCGGAGGCTTCAGGGCTTCCCTCTACAACGCCTGCACCGTCGAGGACGTTCAGGCTCTGGTTGACTGCATGAAGGAATTTGAGGAACTTAAAAAGTAGCACGTCATGAAGATATTGGTCGCCACACAGAAGCCTTTCTCTGCTGCCGCAGTTGCAGGGATCAAGGAAATCGTCACTGGAGCCGGACACGAGTTCGCTGCTCTTGAGAAGTACGCTGACGCTTCGGAACTCATCGCGGCTGTCGCTGACGTGGACGCCCTCATCATCCGTTCCGACAAAGTCACAGCTGAAGTGCTTGACGCTGCCAAGAACTTGAAGATCGTTGTGCGCGCTGGAGCCGGCTACGATAACGTGGATCTGGCCGCAGCCACAGCACACAAGGTGGTCGTGATGAACACTCCGGGACAGAACTCCAACGCTGTCGCTGAGCTCGCCATTGCAATGATGATCTACATGAGCCGCAACCAGTTCACCCCTGCCACAGGCACTGAGATCCAAGGCAAGAAGGTCGGCATCCAGGCCTTCGGCAACGTGGGCCGTCTGGTCGGAAAGAAGGCCGAGGCTCTGGGAATGAGCGTGATGGCTATCGATCCGTTCATCCCTGCGGAGAAGATCCGTGAGGCCGGAGCTGAGCCCGCCGACTCACTTGAGCACATGTACTCAGAGTGCGACTTCATCTCCGTGCATATTCCCGCCACACCTCAGACCATCGGTTCGATCGGCTACGACCTGATCACCAAGATGCCTAAGGGAGCCTGTCTGGTGAACACCGCCCGCAAGGAGGTCATCGACGAGGCCGGACTGGAGAAGGCCCTTGAGGAAAGGACAGATCTGAAGTACGTCACCGATGTGGCACCGGACAACTACGCAGCACTGAAGGAGAAGTTCGGTGTGCGTATCTTCGCCACTCCTAAGAAGATGGGTGCCCAGACAGCCGAGGCCAACATGAACGCCGGCCTTGCCGCTGCGCGCCAAATTGTGGACTTCTTCGCCACCGGCAACACACGTTTCCAGGTCAATAAATAATTTTATGAATATTCAGGTGGCACCTCTGCCTTTCGCACCGGTGCCATCTATTTCAAAGCCCTTTCACACTGCCAGATGGTGGCCCTTCAATACGGCATAGCCAAACTGTGAGGTTAAGACTGCCCGAAGGTGAACCGACAAGGCACGTGGGCATATTCATTCAACATTTTTTCAAAGAATATTATGGTAAGAGTAAAACCGTTTGCGGCGATCAGGCCGCCAAAAGATATTGTGACAGAGGTGGCAGCACCGCCTTATGACGTGCTTAACTCCGAAGAGGCCAAGGAGATGGCCGGAGAGAAATCGCTTCTCCACATCACCAAGCCGGAGATCGATTTCAACCCGATTCTTGAGGATCACGACCCTAAGGTCTATGACGAGGCCGTGAAGAATTTCAAGGAGTGGCAGGCCAAGGGCTGGCTCAAGCGCGACCCTAAGGAGTGCTACTACGTCTATGCTCAGACGATGGAAGGCCGTACACAGTACGGGCTGGTTCTCTGCGCCCACACTGACGACTACGCTTCCGGCAAGATCAAGAAGCACGAACTCACGCGCAAGGACAAGGAAGACGACAGGATGGTTCACGTGCGCATCCAAAACGCCAACATCGAGCCGGTCTTCTTCGCCTACAAGGACAACCACGTTCTGAACGAGATAGTCGCCCAGACCATCAAGAAGGCTCCGGAGTACGATTTCATCGACGAGAACAAGTTCGGGCACAAGTTCTGGGTGATTGACGATGACAAGACCATTGACCAGATCACAAGGCTGTTCAACAACGATGTGGACGCTTTCTATGTAGCTGACGGTCATCACCGTACAGCTGCGGCAGCACGTGTCGGAGCCGAGAAGAGGGCGCAGAATCCGAACCACACAGGCAACGAGGAGTACAACTTCTTTATGGCCGTGTGCTTCCCGGAGAGCCAGCTCAAGATTCTGGACTACAACCGTGTCGTGAAGGATCTCAACGGTCTTTCCAAAGAACAGTTCATCGCGGCTCTTGAGGAGAACTTCACTGTACGCGAGATGGGTGCTGAGATTTATCATCCTGATCACCTGCACAACTTCTCGATGTACCTGGACGGGAAGTGGTACTCTTTGGAGGCCCTTCCTGGCAGGTACGATGACAAGGATCCAATCGGAGTTCTGGACGTCACGATTCTCTCAAATCTCGTGCTTGACAAAGTGCTCGGAATCAAGGATCTGCGCACAGACAAGAGGATCGATTTCGTGGGCGGAATCCGAGGCCTCGGAGAGCTCAAGCGCAGAGTTGACAGCGGTGAGATGAAGGTGGCTTTCGCCCTTTACCCTGTCTCCATGCAGCAGCTCATCGACATCGCTGACACCGGCAACATCATGCCTCCTAAGACCACGTGGTTCGAGCCGAAGCTCCGTTCCGGCCTCGCCATCCACACCCTCGACTAGAAGCATCACGACTTTCTGGGCGCATGGTCACCGAGCTGGTGGTTCGACAAGCTCACCAATCACCGAAGTGGCAGCCTTAGGGGTTTGCCAAAGCCCGGTCACAGAGCCCACTTTCTGTTGGTCACTGAGCCTGTCGAATTGACCCTAACAGAACCGTAAGGCACTCCGGTCACTGAGCCTACGATTCAACAAGCTCACCCGCCAACAAAGCGACCGCTAACAAAGCCAGCCGCCCCGCCTGAAAGTCACTAATTATGAATATCACACTATGCGTTATCCTTCCGTCGGTTAGGGCGGAAGGATAATCGTTTTTCGCAGGTACTAGTGAGCATGCAGCCTTGGTGACACCTCATCCACCGCCCCTCTGCTGGTCGGTAGCCTGACAACGATAACGCATTCATATTCAAGCAAAAAGCCAATTCCCTTTGGTTGATTCTAGCCAAAGACAATCTCTTAATTCATTTGTTCACAAAGCATTACACGCCACTCATTGACAATCAATCGGTGCAGATTAAAGCATTGAATGTCAACGAACTAAAGGTGCGACTTTGGTCCAAACAGACCGAAGACTAATAGCCAAATTAATGACAATCAGAGTGTTACATTTCACGCAGTCACAAGAGAAGGGAACGGGCATCCCAAGTACAGCCTTGTGCACAACCCAGAAGCGGCCACGGACTCTGCTCGGACTCTACCGATGAAAATCTTTTGGAGTTCTGTGGATAAATGTCTATCTTGCAGAAAACTTATTAACCAACTTAAATTATTGAATTANNAGAATGAGAAAGATGATGCAGGCTATTTTTTGAAGGATTCTAAAGCAAGCCTAAAGTGCATAGTTCCGAATTATTTTTGGAGTTCTAAGGATAAATGCCTACATTGCCGAAAACATATTGACCAACTTAAATTATTGAATTATGGCTCGTTTGAGGCGAATGATTTACCAGAGGGGAGCGGTCGGGCACATCTACCAAAGAGCACGATCCGGATTTGTGGTGTTCTACAGCGTGAAGGACTCGCTGGTTTTCTTTACGATTTTCTCTTTGACTGCGGCCAAGCATAGGATCCGGGTGTTGGGGCTTTGCTTGATGTACAATCATATTCATGTACTGGTCGAGGCTGAGGATCACAAAGCCATCGCCAGGTTCATGCAGGAACTATGCTCAAAATTCTCAAGGACTTACAACATAAGGCATGGATTAAAGGGTAGTTTGTTTTCCACTTACGGACTGTCCAACAAACGAGGCGGCAAGCAGATCAGGACCTCTCTCGCCTACCTCTACAACAACCCAGTTGAAGATCGGATCTGCAAGCGTGCAGAAGAATGGCATTGGAACTTTTTGGCCTATGCGAACTCCGATCATCCATATTCAGAGAAACTTGTCTTGCGAGAAGCAGCGGTCGGGATGAGAAAAGCAGCGAGAACGGTCAGGACACTCCACGCCCATCAAAGACCTCTGACATACGAAGTACTCGACGCTTTATTCAAATCTCTGAATATTACTGAGAAAAAGCAACTGGTTGATTTCATTGTCCGGGAATATTCAGTCATTGACTTCAAGAGCACGATCAGCTACTACGGAAGCTACGGGAATATGCTGACCGCTTTCAGCAGCAACACTGGCAGTGAATATGACATCTGCGAGCCGCACGATCCATATTCAGGTATGGCCTACAGAAAGATGACGCATCATCTGGCTTCAGACAAACGGTTTTCTGGCATCGAGGATGTCCTGCAACTTCCTGCCGAGGAGCGGATAGCTTATCTTAACGAGTTAGCCATCGCCTGTGGTGTCAGTCTGAATCACGCCCGGAAGTTCCTGCGGATCGAAGCCGTGGAGGATACCGTGCTGAAACACAGAAGATAAAGCGTTTAGTAAGCGTTTTTAACACGCATTCTACAGATTATGAGGAATATTTATTAATTTTGCACTGCGTTCCGTTGGCCAAAGCGGGGATATTCAGAAAGGCTAGACTTGCAACAAAGGAGAGCGCGCGAAGATTGAACAAAACACATCAAGGATATGCACATTGCGATAGCAGGCAACATAGGCAGTGGCAAGACCACGCTGACAAAGATGCTGGCGGCCCATTACGGTTGGACGCCTAAGTTTGAATCGGTTGACTTCAACCCTTATCTTTCCGATTTCTATGCGGACATGGAGCGCTGGTCGTTCAACCTCCAGATTTATTTCTTGAACAAAAGGTTCAAGGATGTGGTGGACATCTCAAGATGCAGCGATGTCATCATTCAGGACAGGACGATTTACGAAGACGCAAGGATATTCGCCCCTAACCTGCACGACATGGGGCTGATGAGCACAAGGGATTTCGAGAACTATTCAGATCTCTTCGACTTGATGATGTCTCTTGTCAGCAAGCCGGACCTACTGATTTACCTAAAATCCACGATTCCTAATCTAGTGGCGCAGATCCAGAAGAGGGGCAGGGAATACGAGAGCAGCATCCGCATCGACTACCTCACCGGCCTCAACAAACGCTACGACGACTGGATCTCCAAATATGACGGCCATCTTCTGGTCATCGATGTGGACAACATCAAGTTCGAGAATCGTCCGGAAGACTTCCAGACCGTGACCGACAAGATCGACGCTGAACTCTTCGGTCTCTTTCCGGAGGTCAGGCAGATTGACGAATAACTAGCTTGGTAAGCGGCAAAGACAAGTCGCTACGGATTTTCAAAGATTTAAACTATTAATAAATATGTCAGCTACAAGACCGACAATAATCGAATTCGTGGAGAAGTACACCCGCGAGTTCTCTTCGCACGTGTTCCTTCGCGAGAAGGTGGACGGTAAATGGACCGAGACTTCATTCGAGCAGACCCGAAAGGAAGGCTATCGCATCGCTGCTGGCCTCATGGCTATGGGGCTCCGCAAGGGAGACAAGGTTTCTCTCCTTTCTGAGGGTAGGAACATGTGGATTCTCGCTGAGTTGGGAATCCTTTATGCCGGAGGCGTTAATGTGCCTCTTTCCATAAAACTTGAGGAAAGCAATGACTTGACTTTCAGAATCCTGCATTCTGAGTCGAGGTTTGTGATAGTGTCCGGCCAGCAGCTTCCGAAAATCCGCAGGATAATCTCGCAGCTGGATTGCGTGGAGAAGGTGATTGTGCTGGATGACATCCCCGCGGCAAACGCAAAGGAAGTCTCGATGGAATGGGTACAGGCTCTCGGTGACAGCTATCTTTTCGGTCACAAGGCCGAGTTCGAGGAACGTTACAAATCCGTGCAGCCAGACGACTACGCCACGATCAGTTACACTTCCGGCACCACAGCCGACCCTAAGGGTGTTCTGCTGACACACCGCAACTACACGGCCAATGTGGAACAGGCTCATTCCGTGATCGGAGTCAAGCCGGATTCCACGATGCTCATCATCCTTCCTCTTGACCACTGCTTCGCCCACGTGGCAGGATTCTACACGATGATGTCCTACTGTAGCAGCATCGCCACCGTTCCGGTCGGAGCGAATCCGCTCGCCACGCTCCGGAATATTCCTATAGCGATCAAGGAGGTTCGTCCGCACGTGATGCTGTCCGTCCCTGCGCTCGCCCGCAACTTCAAGAAGAACGTCGAGACCACCATCCACAAGCAGGGACCGAAGGTCGAGAAACTCTACAACTACGCTCTCAACCTTGCGATCTCTTACAATAAGGAATATTACAACCGTGGCGGCTTCCTCCAGCTCTGGAAAAAGCCGTTGATAGCCTTGTTCGACAAGATCATATTCAAGAAAGTTCGTGAGGGATTCGGTGGCAGGATGGAGTTCTTTGTCGGTGGCGGTGCACTTCTAGACATCGAGCTTCAGAAATATTTCTGCGCCATCGGCATTCCTATGTTCCAGGGCTACGGTGTGTCCGAGGCTACTCCGATTATCTCCGCCAACTCCGCAGGGCACGCGATGTTCGGTTCTTCTGGTCGCGTTGTGAAGCCGCTTGACATCAAGATTTGCGACGACAACGGCAAGGAGGTTCCGCTCCGCACCAAGGGCGAGATTGTCGTCCGTGGAGAGAACGTGATGGCCGGTTACTGGAAGAACCCTCAGGGCACCGCTGAGGCTCTCCGTGACGGCTGGCTTCACACTGGCGACATGGGCTATATGTATGATTCTGAATATCTTTACGTCGTAGGTCGTTTCAAGTCCCTGCTGATCTCCTCCGACGGTGAGAAGTACAGTCCGGAAGGTTTCGAGGACTCCCTGACCGACGGCTCCAAGTACATCGAGCAGGTCATCCTGCACAACAATCAGGATCCTTACACGATCGTTCTGATCGTTCCTGCGAAGGACGCTCTTAAGGAATATGTTTCCTCGAAGGGTCTGGATCCGGCTTCGCGTGAGGGTAAGGAGGCGATGCTGAAGAAGATTCAAGAAGAGATTGATTCTTACAAGAAGGGTGGCTCGCATGAGGGCATGTTCCCGGAGAGGTGGCTGCCGGCTGCCGTGGCCGTGCTTCCAGAGCCGTTTACCGAGCAGAATGGTCTCGTGAACAGCACGATGAAGATTGTCCGTGGCAAGGTCGAGAAGCACTACGCTGACCGCATCGAGTACGCCTACACGGCTGAGGGCAAGAACCTGCTCAACGAGAAGAACATTGAGAGCCTTTAGTCTATTTTACAATGAGTGCTTTATATTCCCGTTTTATGGCATTGGCTGCATCTGTGCTTGCGGCTTCGGTGTTAGTTGTCGGCTGTGGTGGCTCTGACAGCGAAAAGAAAGAGGAACCGGAAGTGCCTCCTGTTGAGGAAGTGGCTTTTGCCCGTGGGGCAGACATCAGCTGGGCCTCGGAGATGGAGTATGACATGGTGCACAATCCGTCTAGAATCAATGGGGCCGCTTTCTCGGATTCCAAAGGGAACACCGGGTTGTTCCCGGTGCTGAAAGGTGTTGGCGTCAACGCTATTCGTCTCCGCGTCTGGGTGAAGCCTGAAGATGCCAACGGTTGGAGCGGCAAAGAGGATGTCGTGATGATGGCCAAGCGGGCTGTCGATGCGGGAATGTCGGTGATGATCGATTTTCACTACAGTGACTTCTTCGCTGATCCAGGTAAGCAGATCACCCCAGTGGAATGGTCTGGACTGGATCTTAAGGGACTCTCCGCCAAGGTCTCCGAGCACACCAAGGAGGTTCTCTCCGCTCTGAAATCCGCAGGAGTAACCCCTCTGTGGGTTCAGGTCGGCAACGAGACCCGTCCGGGAATGCTATGGGAAACAGGTCGGCTTTACAATGACAAAGGGGAGATTGCCGGTGGTTGGAAGAACTACGCTGCGCTTAACAATGCAGGCTACGATGCCGTCAAGGAGATATTCCCTAACGCTCAGGTTATTGTCCACATTGACAACGCCTACGAAGACAACACTTGGTTCTTCGACAAACTCAAGGCCAACGGAGGAAAGTTCGACATGATTGGACTTTCGCACTATCCTATGGCCAATTCCGGAATGACATGGAAGGCAATGAATTCGTCTGCCGTTCTGAACATCAAGACATTGGCCGCAAAATACGGCTGCCGGGTTATGGTCTGTGAGGTCGGTGTGAGCGGCAGTGCCTCAGACCGTTCCGCCTCAACCCAGTGCATGACCGATTTCATGAAATCCGCAAAATCTCTGTCCGTCTGTGCCGGTGTCTTCTACTGGGAACCAGAGGTCGATGGCAAATGGAGACCTTCCATCTACGAAAAGCCAGAGCGCAATTGGGGGGCCTATGGAGCAGGTGCTTTTACCTCAGATGGTTCCGCACTCTCCCCAACATCCATCCTCACTGCTTTCGGGGACTGAGAATAGCTCAACAAACTATAAATGCGAGGATGGCCGATGGCCATTCTCGTTGTTTTTTTGATGGGACCAGTCGCTTCGACAAGCTCAGCGACCGGGCAAGGCTACTTCTCCAGCGGGAAAAGTCCGTAGAGTTCAGCGTCGATCCGGTCGGTGATGGAGGCGAAGTCCTCGGGGCAGTTCTCGAAGTCGAGATCGTCCGCCTCAATGGTGAGGACCTTGCCGTCATATTCATTGATCCACTTGTCATAGCGGTCGTTAAGGCCGCTGAGATATTCAAGGCTCATCGTCTGCTCGTAGTCGCGTCCACGCTTCTGGATCTGCGCCACGAGGTGAGGCACCGATGACTTGAGGTAGATCAGCAAGTCGGGCTTCTTGACCGTGGCGGCCATCACGTTATAAAGGTCCATGTAGGTCTCGTAGTCGCGCTTGGTGAGGTTGCCCATGGCGTAGTTGTTGGCCACGAAGATGTGCACACCCTCGAATAGCGTCCTGTCCTGGATGATGACATCCTTGCTTCTGGCGATCTCCAGCACATCCTTGAACCTCTGGGCGAGGAAATATGTCTCCAAATTGTACGACCAGCGGGGGATGTCCTTGTAGTAATCCTCCAGATAGGGGTTATAGGTCACCGATTCGTACTTCGGTGTCCATCCGTAATGGGCTGCGAGCATCCTAGTGAGGGTGGTCTTGCCGCTGCCTATGTTGCCTGCTATTCCTATGTGCATTGTATAATTATATTCTTTCTATTTCTTCGGTCGCTTCGACAAGCTCAGTGACCGGCAAGCTCAGCGACCGATGGGATCGATCTCGATTCCGTCTCCATCCCAGTCCATGTCTTCTTCCGGCTCGTTGAACGGCTGTAGGAACGGGTTGTGGGTTCTTTCGTCAGCGATCGTGGTGCGATGCCCGTGCCCCGGTAGCACATCCACATCTCCCGGCAAGCCCATCAGCTTGTCCATCACACTGATGATCTCCCTGTCGTAATCTCCGCCAAGATGGTCAGTACGACCAATCGTGCCAGCGAAAAGAGTGTCACCGCTCAGCAGCACCTTGTCCGTCTCACAGTAGTAGCAGACGCAGCCCGGTGTGTGTCCAGGAGTGGTTATCACCTTGAAAGGAGCACCCTCTAGTGTGTCCAGAGTCTCCCCGTCCCAGATGTCAACAGTCTTAATCTGAGAGGAATCCGGAGCCGTCAGCCCGAAATCCCTCACAGCGTTCTGGTTGTTGTCCAGCACGATCTTGTCCTCCGGAGACATCAGCACCGGCACCGAATATTCCTCCACAACCTTCAGCACCCCATGCACATGGTCAAAATGCCCGTGGGTCAGCCAAACAGCCTTGGGCTTCAGGCCCTCAGCCGCAATAAACTCCTTGAGCCGACCGAACTCCTCTTGCCAATAGCACCCAGGGTCCACAATCACACAATTTCCTTCCGCATCCCACAGCACGTAGCAATTCTCACGGAAGGAATTGAATATAAACGTTTTGATGTTAAGTTGATGATCCTGACTCATTGATTCGTCTGTTTACTCTTGACTACAAATTTACTGAATATTCGTTAAATTTGCGGAATA
>DBKH01000101.1:10001-74625 GCA_002297815.1 Bacteroidales bacterium UBA755
GCGGCAAAAATAAGTTGACGCGGATTTGGCAGAGGTGAGGCGAGTTAATTATCAACAAAACGATGAGCAAGAAAGAATATATCGAGATCCGGGGGGCGGAGGCGCATAACCTCAAAGGGGTGAACGTGGATATTCCCAGAGGAGAATTGGTGGTCGTGACGGGACTTAGCGGCAGCGGGAAATCCTCGCTGGCGTTCGACACTATCTACGCGGAGGGGCAGAGACGGTACATGGACACGCTCTCGACCTACGCCAAGCACTTCATGGGAGTGTTGGAAAAGCCTGAGGTTGAGAGCATCACGGGGCTGAGCCCGATCATCGCGATAGAGCAGAAGACCACGGGGAACAACCCACGCTCGACCGTTGGGACCATCACCGAGATATTCGATTTCCTGCGCCTCCTTTACGCTAGGGCCTCACGGGCATATTCACCAGTCACGGGGAAAGAGATGGTCCGCTACACCGACGCGCAGATCGTGGACCTCATAATGAATGAATATAAGGGGAAGAAGTGCTACCTTCTGGCACCATTGGTTGTTGGCCGCAAGGGGCACTACCGCGAACTTTTCGACCAGCTCCGCAAACGTGGCTACACCGATGTCAGGGTGGACGGGAATATCCTCCCGCTGAACGAAGTCGAGGCTCTGGACCGCTACAAGAGCCATTTCATCGAACTGGTTGTGGACAAGCTCAAGCCTTCGGAAGGGGACGAGAAGCGGGTGCGGGACTCCGTGATGTCAGCCCTGAACCTTGGCAAAGGCTCGGTCGCCCTGCTGGAGTTCGGTTCGGACAAACTCCGCCATTTCTCCAAGCATCTTGTCGATCCGGATTCAGGAATATCCCTACAGGAGCCAGCGCCACACTCTTTCTCATTCAACTCTCCCGAAGGCTACTGTCCTCACTGCAAAGGACTTGGAATGATAGTGGATGTGAATATGGACACGATTATCCCGGACCGTTCCGTCTCGATAGCGGACGGTGGAATAGTTCCGCTGGGGAAGATGCGCGAGACCAAGAAATATGACGTGATCCGCTCCATCGCACGGAAATACAACTTCTCCCTGTACGATCCCATCGACTCGATCCCAGACGAAGCCATCTCACACATAATCTTCGGAAGTGACGAGATGTTCAGGGTAGGAGAAGGGAATATGTCCGAGATGGTCACGTTCGACGGAATCGTGGAGGACATCGATGACAAGATCGTGTGTCCTGTCTGCCACGGAACGCGCCTGAACGAGAATGCCCTCTGCTTCAGGATTGACGGCAAGACCATCGCAGAGGTGGCCGCCATGGAGATGACCGAGCTCAAGGCTTGGTTCGCATCCCTGCCGGGGAAGCTGAACACGAGAGAGAACAACATAGCCCGTGACATCCTCAAGGAACTCAACGAAAGGGTTCAGTTCATGCTGGACGTAGGCCTTGACTATCTGTCACTTGACCGCCCTACGGCTTCGCTTTCCGGAGGTGAGGGCCAAAGAATCAGGCTCGCTACGCAGATTGGCTCCAAGCTCGTCAACGTGCTCTACATTCTTGACGAGCCATCCATTGGACTGCACCAAAGGGACAACAGAAAGCTGATCAATTCATTGAAGGAATTAAGGGACGAGGGCAACTCCGTGATGGTCGTGGAGCACGACTACGAGACGATGATGAACGCTGACTGGCTGGTGGATGTGGGGCCGGGAGCGGGTGAAAAAGGCGGAAGAATATGTCTGAACGCACCTCTGAAAGCTCTGATGGAATATTCACCGGATAACGGGAAAGCGCCGGTGTCGCTGGACAAGGAGACCGCCCGGCACTGCATATTCGGAAAGTCAAAGACTCTGGATTACCTTCAGGGAAAGGATTCCATTCCGGTACCGTCCGTACGCCGCACAGGAAGCGGCAAGTTCCTCAGCATCAAGGGCGCTCGTGGAAACAACCTGAAGAACGTGTCTGTGGATTTTCCGCTGGGATGCTTCATCGGAATCAGCGGAGTAAGCGGAAGCGGAAAGTCAACCCTCATCAACGAGACTCTGATGCCGATTCTCAAGAACAAGTTCTACAGGGCGAAGATGCGTCCTCTGGCTTATGATTCTATTGAGGGAGTCGAAAACATCGATAAGCTGATTGAGATTGACCAGAGTCCGATCGGACGCTCGCCGAGATCCAACCCTGCGACATTCACCGGCGTGTTCAACGACATACGCAATCTGTTCGCAGACACTCCGGACGCAAAGGTGCGCGGGTTCAAGGCCGGTCGGTTCTCGTTCAACGTGGCCGGTGGCCGTTGCGAGGCCTGTAAGGGGGCCGGAATCAAGGTCATCGAGATGAACTTCCTGCCGTCTGTCAATGTGCTCTGCGATGAGTGCAGGGGAAAGAGGTACAAGGAGGACACTTTGGCAGTGCATTACAAGGGCAAGAGCATCAACGATGTGCTTGAGATGCCAATCAGTGAGGCTTACGAGTTCTTTAGGCCGATTCCTGCGATTGCCCAGAAACTGAAGGCGCTTGTGGATGTGGGGCTTGGCTACGTGCATCTCGGTCAGTCAGCCGTGACGCTTTCCGGCGGTGAGAGTCAGCGTATGAAGCTGGCCGCTGAACTGTTCCGCAAAGCAACCGGCAACACCTTGTACATCCTGGACGAGCCGACGACCGGACTTCATTTCGAGGACATCAAGGTGCTGCTTAACGTGCTGCAACAACTTGTCGATCAGGGCAACACGGTCATCATCATCGAGCACAATCTGGATGTCTTGAAGAGCGTGGATTATCTCTTCGACCTCGGTCCAGACGGTGGTCGCAGAGGTGGCCAGATCGTCGCCCAAGGCACCCCCGAAGACCTCGCCCGAAATCCATCCTCCGTCACTGGGCCGTTCCTCAAGGAGATTCTCGGCTAGGAAAAGTGTAGATTTGCATTGCTAGGAGGCCATGGCGGCCTACGCGCTACGCGCGCCCTATCCGGGTGAAGGGCCGCCATGGCCTCCTAGCAACACCAACGCGCAAGCAAAAGTATTTACTTCATTAATTATCAATACGTGGCAAGTAATGTGCTTATTTCTACATAGTTAGCACTTCGCCTTTGGTTCAAACCACCTAAGACAAGCCGCTAAAATATTCATTTTCAATAGTTTATAAATCACGCCCTATATTCCCGTCCTCTTTGTGGAGGTCGGACAGCAGTAAAGCGAATCAAAAAAAAAGACTTCCGACTGTGTTCAGCCGGAAGTCTTGTAATTTAATGAGTGTGATGAAGTTCGCTATTCAGTATATGCTGTGCCGCCATTGATAGTCGCACCTTCTTCATGGGCAACTTTATAATCAGCTACGCCAGAAGCTAACTGATTATTAACAAAATTCACTGTATTTATGATAACTCAGAAGAAATGAAAGGCACAACTTAACCGAAAAGTGTAGATTGGCGTTGCGAAATTTCATGGAAAAGTGTAGATATGCGTTGCGGAAATTTATAGAAAAGTGTTAATGAGATGTTATATAGGAAGATAGGGAGTCAAATAGAGGATCAAGTCCAACAGTATGTGTTTAAGCATATATCTTTGATAGCCTGTACAGGAATATACTTAATATCTGGAACTCCTCTGAGTTGTGCCGGAAAGACTTCTTAAGAAGCATTGAGTTGCCGGAGGCTGCCACAGGACTGTATTCGTCAGGAGCCCAGTTGCTTGGAGGGCATGGCGGCCTACGCGCTTCGCGCGCCCTATCCGGGTAAAGGGCCGCCATGCCTTCCAAGCAGCAGGGCCAACGCAAGGTAAAGCATTGTCTGATCCTTCATTTTCATAGGAATTAATGTCTCCCACTCTATGCCTAAACGCAACACGTTCTGTGTCAACGAGTGGTAAAAAATGCATTAATTATCATATAGTTAACGCTTCGACTTGAGTATCCGCAAAAGACTAGTAGTTAAACTATTTATTAATAATGATTTATAAATCACGCCAAGAAGGCCTTTCTGCTTGTGGCTAGACATTGAGCCGCATCATCAACCTCCGGTCAGGAAACAGACTAAAAGTTGAGAGATAGGACGACAATATTGCCGCGAAGTGCCGTCGAACTCCTCCATTTGTCGGTTTTGAACGACATTATAGTCTAAGAATGCCGTCCATCCCCTCCGGCACCGGAATGCCAACCTGTATTATTGTACCTTACGGTCACACGTAAGGGTTCAAGCGGAGACGAGTCCTAATAGCGGTCCACCCGTGCTGATGTCGGTGCTGATTTACGGAACGCCTTCACGTTAAAACCTATCCGAAGCACCTGAAAGACTCGTTCCCATGAAAATCCGATTCCTTTGCCCTTAGTTTTACAGCCCAGCATAGATTTCACAGGTCCTGATTCGACATGTGACTGGAAGCCTTTTGTAAGAGTCTCACCTTCTATAATCACTCAGCGCTGTTTGTCCAGTGAATTGCGCTCTGGCCGGACAAAGTGCTTGATTTCTGCATTTTGTCCGGCCAACAAGGCTTTCACCGGACAAAATATTAAATCAACCGGTGACATGCCATCAGCAAATTACCTCATTAACTGTCAGCGTTGACTTTGATGTTGGCGCGAGAAATTAATCAGCAAGATCGTCTCCTTTCTTTTACTCAGGGTTTTGGACTAGACATGAAAAAAGAAATGTCATCAGGTTTCGTGGAACAAGACGCACCCTCCTTCAACCCAAGACGGGAGGAGGAGGGTGCGTTAGCATATTCATTTACAAAAGCTTTCGTTCTGAGACATCTATCGCTCCCAGGCCAGGGCGGAGGCTCCGAGGATGGCAGCATCGGACTCTTTGAGCTGGGAATAGACTAGCTGGACCTTATTCTTCCAAAGAGAGAGAACATTGTCGTTCATCGAACGGAGGATCGGTTCGGTGAGGAACTCCTTGCTTCTCGCGAGGCCTCCGAAGAGGACTATTGCCTCAGGTGCGGAGAACGCGATGAAGTCAGCGAAAGCTTGGCCGAGGAGTGTGCCGGTATATTCAAAGATCTTGATTGCAAGGGCATCGCCTTCCTTCGCGGCCTCATAGACATCCTTCGACGTGATGTTGTCAAGGCTGCGGAGAGATGATGGTTCATTGCTCATGTCCAGCCACTCGCGGGCGGTTCTGGCGACTCCGATGGCAGAGCAGTAGGTCTCCAGGCATCCGTTTCTACCGCAGTTGCAGTGGCGGCCATTGTGACGTACAATCGTGGTGTGACCAAGTTCGCCAGCGAACCCATCGTGGCCATAAACCATCTCACCATTGATGACGATTCCGCTTCCTACACCGGTGCCGAGGGTGATCATGATGAAATTTTTCATTCCTCTTGCGGCACCGTAGGTCATTTCACCCATCGCAGCAGCGTTGGCATCATTGGTGAGGGTCACAGGGATTCCTCCCATCGCCTCGGAGAGCATTGCAGCGAAAGGTATGGCACCTGCGCGACCCCAAGAAAGGTTCAC
Organism: Bacteroidales bacterium UBA755; assembly: GCA_002297815.1. GTDB lineage: Bacteria > Bacteroidota > Bacteroidia > Bacteroidales > UBA932 > Cryptobacteroides. Next base: position 15,432 of record DBKH01000101.1, read on the forward strand.
GGCATTCTCTACCTCACCTGTGTAGTAGTTGGCGTTAGGCGCTCCGACTCCAATTCCACGAATTTGGCCTTCGGCATTCGCATCGGTTATGATTTTCTTCAAGGCTGCTGCAAGCTCCTCGATATAAGGTTCTACATCGGTGAAATTGTCCGAACGAATCACCGTCTGCGCCAGCACTGTGCCGCGAGCGTCAACCACTCCGCATTTGGTGGTCTGCCCACCTACATCTATTCCTATTACTAATGTCTGTTCCATAATATTTTATGATTAGTCCCGGTAGATTATGTTTTACCGGGACTGATTATCAATTAAGCGGTCTTTTTTACTTTAGAACCGAAGAGGGCGTACCAGAGAATGTAGGCAACAGCAATGATAACAACAACATAGCTCATAAGGTAGCCTGAGAAATCAGCGACTGCGCCCTGGATGAGAGGTAAAATTCCACCACCGCAAACCATCACCATGAACAGACCAGAAGCGATTGAGGTGTACTTACCAAGTCCCTCAACAGCGAGGTTGAAGATCGCGCCCCACATGACTGATGTGCAGAGACCACAGAGGATGAAGAACATAACTCCGATAGGAATCTCAGCAAGTGAGAACGAAAGCTGCGAGGTGATTGCAGGGAACTTGACGGTTGTCGTGTCGCCAAGTATCATTCCAAGGAGAAGGAATACGATAGCGACAGTTCCGACAAAGGCAACCATGGCGCGGCTAGAGACCTTGCCACCCACGGAAGCGCCTACAAGACGGCCTACGAGCATCAGGAACCAGTACATTCCCACGATGGTTCCGGCCACCGCAGCACTGATGCCAAGTTCTGGTGTCATTGTCATATACAGATTGACGAAATTAGGAATTCCGACCTCGACTCCGACATACAAGAAGATCGCGATGATTCCAAGAACGAAGTGTCTGAACGACAGGGCACCTTTAACATTCTCACTGAGGGAGAGTTTGCTGGAGTCACCGGATACGGCCGTGGCCTCGTGTTCAGGTTCAGGAATCTTAGACACCGCGATGATGAGAAACGCAAGCGCGAAGATACCCATGGCAATGAAAAGCGCCGGGTTTGCGTCTGAAATCTGAGTGTCATTGGCCACGTCACCGATGAGGTATCCTACAAGGACCGGTACAATAGTGGCGCTTAGCGAATTGCAAGAGCCGCCCCACTGAATGAGCTGGTTGCCTCTGTTGCCACCTCCGCCAAGGGTGTTGAGCATAGGGTTGACAACCGTGTTGAGCATACACATCGAGAAACCGGAAACGAATGCACCGAGAATATAGACAGCGAAACTGCCGGCGACTCCTGAGAGGAATGTGATGCCGACTCCGATGAAACCTACGGTCACGGCCGCAAGAGCGGTGAACTTGTAGCCTTTCTTGGACAGAATCATGCCGGCTGGCAGACCCATGAACGCATAGGCGATGAAGTTGGCGGCATTACCCAGCTGGGACATGAAGTTTGACGCTGCAAACTGCTGCTTTACAATGACTCCGAACGGATTTTGGAATCCAGTCACAAAGGAGATCATCGCAAACAGGAAGAACATGATCACAATAGCGAAAATGTTACCTTGTTGTTTTTTTTCCATTTGTAAGATGTTTTATGTTATCGAAAATAATTTCGTGGCATATTCCACAAATTTAGCAAATTAATTTCAAATTTGACCGAATGGCTTTAAAAATCCATTCATCGGAATGGCCTTTAATAAGATTATTGCTAAATTTGAGAATTGATATTCATGAATATGAAAACCTTAATTGACGTTAATGCACATCTGCACACACCGTACTCGTTCAGTGCCTTCAAAGACGTGAGGCAGGCTCTTGACATGGCAGCAGCCGAAGGGGTCGGAGTGGTGGGAATCAACGACTTCTACAGTCTGGACGGCTATAGGGAATGGAATGACGAATGCGCTGCAAGGCATCTTTACCCTCTTTTCAACATCGAGTTCATCTCTCTCAATAGCGAAGACCAGGCGGCAGGGCTGAGGGTCAACGACCCGAACAACCCAGGACGCACCTACCTTAGCGGAAAAGGGTTGGTTTACCCAGTGATTCTCAGCGGGAAAGAGGCTCAGATGCTTACCGATGTGAGGGCTGAGTCAAACGCGCAGGTCGAGAGAATGTGCGCAAAACTCAACGCCCATCTGAATGCGGTCAAGGCGGGGCTCAACATTGATTTCGGACAGGTTGTCAAGGATCTTACGAGAGGAGCCGTTCGTGAGCGACACCTTGCGAAAGCCCTTAGGATGGCCGTTGACTCAAAGGCTGACGCGATTGAGGACAGGCTTGCTCTCTACGAAAGAATTTTCGAAGGGCAACCGTTGAAATCCGCTCCGGACAACGAGGCAACGGTGGAGAACGAGATCAGAAGCAAGCTGCTCAAGGCCGGAGGCGCGGCTTTCGTGCCGGAGGATCCGAAGGCGTTCCTGCCGATGGAGACTGTCTGTCAGATCATTAAGGCAGCGGGCGGAATCCCGACATACCCGTTCCTTGCGGATGATGCCAAGGGCAATTTCACAGACTTCGAGGGTGATCTCCAGAAAGCAGCTGACACGCTGAAAAAGCGTGGGATCAAATCGGTGGAATTCATCACGACACGCAACACGACTGCCGTGCTTGAGGAATATTCAGGCTACCTCCATGACGAAGGATTCATCGTCACTTTCGGTTCGGAGCACAACACCCCGGCGCTGGAGCCTATCCGTCTGCGCACACGCGACAACGCTGAAGGCTTAAGCGGGAAACTGCGCGAGACCAACTACCGCGGAGCCTGCGCGGTCGCTGCCCATCAGGCGGGACTTGACTCCATCGAGGCGGGAGACGAACTGATCCGCAAGACATTAGGAATTTAGGAATATGCCGGTTCGGCAAACAGAACACATAACTAAGACACGAATATGAAACAGATTGATGACCTTATCGCGATTTCACGGAAGTTCGGGCAGGACTCCAGATTCGTGATAGCCGGAGGTGGCAACACCTCCTACAAAAATGAGGATAAGCTTTGGGTGAAGGCCAGTGGCCATGCACTCGCAACGATAACTGAGGACGGATTTGCTGTTCTTGACAGAAGCCTTCTGAACCCGATGGGCGAAAAGGCTTACAGTGATGACACGGTGCTCCGTGAGGAGCAGGTCAAGAATGACCTCGCGATCGCCTGCATCACAAAGGACAGGAGGCCATCAGTGGAGACATCCCTGCACAACTGCATGGGCTTCGCCTTCGTGGTGCACCTCCACCCTACCCTTGTCAACGGCCTGATGTGCTCGGTGAACGCTGAGTCTGCCTGCAAGGAACTCTTCCCGGAAGCCATTTACATTGAATATACTGACCCTGGCTACACGCTTTTCAAGAAAGTCTATGACAGGATAAAGGCTTACAAGGCAGCCAACGGCAAGGAGCCGCAGGTGATATTCCTCCAGAATCACGGAATATTCGTGGGCGGGGACACAACGGTGGAGATTGAGGGAATATATTCAGAAATCATTGAGAAACTTGAAGGCAAGGTCGCTGCTCTTCCAGAGGGAGACACCGCTGTTTCTGAGACCGTCTCGGATGTCGTTCCGGCGATTCGGCAGATGCTCTCACGCTCCGGCAGGGGCTACAAGACATTGAAAATCACCAAGAATGCTCTTGTAGACTTCTTCATTGACGGTCGTTCAGTCACTTCGACAAGCTCAGTGACCGACCAACAACTGGTCGCTGAGCCTGCGGTTCGACAGAGCTCACCAACCATCGAAGCGACCATTCGTCCAAGCGAATCCGGTTTCGACAAGATCGCGAAGCCATTCACACCGGACATCATCGTGTACTGCAAGAGCGCCTACATATTCATTGACGCTGTGTCGGAAGATGAGATTCTGAAGCAGGCGGAAGAGAAGATCGAGGCTTTTGTCAGCGAAAGGGGCTACACGCCTAAGGTTCTGCTGATCAAGGGAATCGGTCTCGTGGCCGTGGGAGACAACGCCAAGAACGCCAAGATCATCACCGATGTGTTCACCGATGCGATGAAGGTTGCGTTCTTCGCACAGAATTTCGGTGGAGAACATCCGATGGAACAGGCTTGGATTGACTTCATCGACAACTGGGAGGTTGAGAATTACCGCCGCAAGGTCGCGGCAGGCTCGTCCAAAGGCCGTGTGGAAGGCCGTACGATCATCGTGACCGGAGCCGCTCAAGGATTCGGGGAAGGCATCGCCCGCGAACTGATGGCGCAGGGTGCCAACATCGTGGTCGCTGACCTCAACGAGGCGACCGGTGAGAAGACCGCTGCAAGCTTCAACGAGAAGGCCGGAGCCAACAAGGCCATATTCGTAAAGACTAATGTCGCAGACATGGAAAGCCTCCATAACCTGATGAGGGAGACCATCTTGAATTTCGGTGCGCTGGACGCGTTCGTCAGCAACGCTGGAGTGGTCCGCGCTGGTGGATTGGACGTGATGACTCCGGAGAACTTCGAATTCGTCACCAAGATCAACTACGAAGCCTACTTCTTCTGCGCCAAGGTCGCCTCTCACATCATGAAGATCGAGACAAAGTACGATCCTGAATATTTCGCTGACATCATCCAGGTCAACAGCAAGAGCGGACTGCGCGGCAGCAAGGCCAATTTCGCCTACGCTGGCGGCAAATTCGGAGGAATAGGTCTGACCCAGTCCTTCGCCCTTGAACTTGCTCCTTACAGGGTGAAAGTAAACAGCATCTGCCCCGGCAACTACTACGACGGACCGCTTTGGAGCAATCCGGAGAACGGGTTGTTCATCCAATACCTCAACGCAGGGAAGGTCCCGGGAGCAAAGACGGTACAGGATGTGAAAGATTACTACCTCGCCCAGGTGCCAATGCGTAAGGGCTGCACCCCTGTGGATGTCTGCAAGGCCATTCTCTACGCCATCGACCAGACCGGAGAGACAGGGCAAGCGATCCCTGTGACGGGCGGGCAGGTTATGCTGGCATAAATGTAAATCCGTGAAGCCGCATTGTCTTCAAAAGGATCAAAGCGACTTCCAATGTAATTCATTAATATTATGAAACAACTAGACGTAAATCTGATGCATCCAGCCGAGCAAATTGCTATCATCATCGGCAGGATCTATCGCAGTGAGATGACCACTACCTCCGGTGGAAATCTGTCCATCATGGACGACAACGGAGACATGTGGATCACTCCGGCAGCGATTGACAAGGGCTCCCTTACTCCAGCGGACATCATGTGCGTGAAGGCTGACGGAACCATCGTAGGCCCTCACAGACCATCTTCCGAGTATCCGTTCCACAAGGCCATCTACAAGATGAACCCGCATATTCATTCAGTCATCCACGCCCATCCTCCAGGATTGGTGACATTCAGCATGGTTCATCAGGTTCCGGACACGAGCATTATTCCGCAAGCGCGCGCAACGTGTGGCCCTGTTGGATTCGCTGAATATGCTCTCCCTGGAAGCGAGCTTCTGGGAAAGAAGATTGTGGCCGAGTTCAAGAAGAACCCTGACTACAAGGCCGTAATCATGGAAAACCACGGTGTCGTAGTTGCCGGTGAGGACATCGCTGATGCCTACCAACGGTTCGAAACCCTTGAACTTTGCGCTCGCACAATTCTGAACGCAAAGACTTTGGGCGAGCCGAAGTACCTCAGCGAGGATCAAATACTCCAGCACGAGAAGGCTGTAAACGTGCCGTTCCAACATTTCATGAATGTCACCCATCCTTCTGATGAGAGGGCTATCCGTGCGGAGATCTGCAAAATTGTCCGCAGAGCATGCTCGCAGGGGCTCATGTGCAGTTCATACGGTACGGCTTCAGTGCGATGGAAAGGCAATGACTTCCTCATCACCCCGTCCAGCATGCAGCGTTGGGATCTTGAGCCGGAGGACATTGTCCAGGTAAAGGACGGAATGGTTGAGGCTGGAAAGAACGCAAGCCGTTCGGTAGCGCTCCACTACGAAATCTACCGTCGCAACCCGAAGGTCAACTCAATCATCCTCACTCAGTCCCCTGCCCTAATGGGATTCTGCACGACCGGTGTAAAATTCGATGTGCGCACGATTCCAGAGAGTTGGATATTCCTACAGGACATCCCGACATTCCCGTTCGGAAGCCAGTACAACGAGCATCTGACAGAACTCGCTGACGAATTCAAACACAGGCCGTTCGTGATGCTGGAGAACGATTCCGTTGTTGTGACAGGAGACCAGCTAATCAACACGTTCGACCGTCTTGAAGTGGCCGATTTCAGTGCCCGCTCGCTAATCCTTGCCGCTCCGCTTGGCAAGCTGAACCCGATTACCGATGAGGAGATCGAGGAGCTCCGCGTGGCGTTCCACGTGGGTGAATAGTTGAAGCAGGCATATACTGCCTCCGGTGGTCCTCCCCACTTCGTGGGTCCCCTCCCTCTTCGGGAGCCAAAGCCACCTACGGCAGTATATGTCTGCTTTAGCCAAAGTATAACTGTAAAACAACTGCCACTTCGACAAGCTCAGTGACCGGTGAAGTTTAAGAGTTTGAATAGAATAAACTCCCTCCCGAATTTTGGTAACGTGCAAAATTCGGGAGGGAGTTTATTTTATTGTATCAAACCTTATTCTCCAGCGATGATCTTGGCGTCCTCCTTACGGTCGATTCCGACACGCTTCTCGAAGCGTTCACGCCTTTCGAGGAGGGCTTCCTTGTGGCGGATAACCCAATTCTCTAGGTAGATGGCCGCACAGGAGAGGAAGAAGTAGATGATCGTCTGAAGGATCATCGCCTTCATCTGCACATCAGCGGCTCCCATGTCTCCACCAGCGGTGCTGAGGTTGATGAAGCCCTGCGCTCCGAATGTGGACGGGAATATGTAGGAGAACCATTTCCAAAACTCAGGGAATGCGATTGTCGGCCAAGAGCAGCCAGTCAGGAACAGAGCCACCGGAGACATCGCGAGGAAAAGCACGAAAACGGACTCTCTTCTTGTGATCAGCGTGCTCCATGTCATACTGAAGAACACACAGTCCGTGATGAAAAACACCAGCAGTGCCAGCACGTCATGGAACTCTCCCCTTTGAGGGATTCCGAATATGGCAGGCACGATGAACGCGATGTACATCCCGACGGCAAGGTACAGAAGCCAGTAGGCTCCTCCACGCCCCAGAACCACTCGCCCGACACCGTGACCTTCAAGTTTGTCAGGAAGCGAAGCGAAGCTGCGGTTCCTCTCCCTGGCGGTTCCGACCAGCAGTGACATTCCATAGAACAACGTCTGCTGGATGATGATCATCAGGATGGCCGAAATCAGGAAGAAACTGTAGTTGAAGGCCCTGTTGTACGGGTTGTTGTCCTCGTACCCAAGCGGCTTCACAGTCTGTGAGATCTGCTGTTCCGACATGCCGGCTGACGCAAACCTCTGCATCTGGATCTGCCCGACCTCGTGCAGCATCACGAAGTTAGTGGCCATCAAGGCGTTCTTGTAGTACAGAAAACTGCTCATGTCCGCATAGACGGAGAATGTTGCAGTCTCATTTCTCGCAAGTTTCTCGGTGAAATCAGAAGGGAAATAGATGATGCCGTTGACCTTGCGTTCCTGCATCATCTTTTCCGCCTCGGCCATATTCACACACCTAGCTGCAATTTCCACCTCTCTGGTTGCGTCAATTTCCCTTATGAAACGATGGCTGTCCGGGCTGTCGCAATTGTCAACAACCGCGACCGGAGTGTCCGAAAGAATACCGTTCAGATAGACGACATTGTACAACAGCGGATAGGCTAGTCCCGCCACAAGGAAAATCAGCAAGACTCCACTATCTGAGAAAATCTGTCGAAATTCATGGCAGAATATGCCCCAGAAGTCCTTGATCCATGTTTTTAAGTATGAATATTTCATGTCACTTAGTCTTTAGGGAAGTTCTGATGAATGTAAGCCCTCTTAAGTCGTGTCAACCCGATGAGAGGCACGAGGATGAACAGAAGCAGATATATCGCCTGCTTCCACCATCCAGCAAACCCTGCTCCGAAAAAGGCCTCCTGAACATAGAATTCATAGTAATGCCTCAACGGGAACGCAGCGGCTAACCCCTGAATGTAAGGTGGCATCGCCTCGATCGGAAGGGTAAAGCCTGAAAGCGAGAATCCAAGCACACTGTAAAGGGCTCCGATACTCAACGCCAGCCTAGGCACCGGGAGCATCTCGATGATGAAGATAGCGATTGCTTCACTTGCGAAAATCATCAGGAATATTCCCAAGAACATGTTCCAGATCGATCCGGCCAACGGGAAGTGCAACTGATGGTACAGCAACAGGATAAGGATCAATCCTATCGCAGAAAAAGTCAGTGTCCAAACCAGCAGCTTGCCGGCAAGGGCCGTCACGATGGAGTTGCCCGAAGTCTGAAGCAGGTGACGGGACGTACCGTACTTAAGCTCTGCACCCAATGAATATATCAGGACAATTATCACTATCATCTCCAGCACTCCCGGCAGCAGGACACTGCTCAGGTAATAGCTGTAGTTGGTCGTGGTGTTGCCGATCTGATGCAAATCCACATTGACAGGCTGGATCATGCCCATGATCTGGCTGTCATTGTAACCCCTAGCCCTGAACGCCTCTCTCTGCACGGCTCCGTTGGTCAGGTTGACCATCGTGAGCAGATCCTTCCATGCCAACGCTCCGCTGACGAAGTACAATCCGTTGACATAGAACGTGATCTTCGGCTGTCTGTTTGCCTGAATGTCATCATTCATCCCAACCGGAACGACACACACAGCTGCAATCTTGCCTCTGTTCATGTCCTCTCTTGCAGCAGCGAACGAATCGTAGTGGATGACCTTACCTAACTGGGTCGCATCCAACTGCTGGCAGAAATTCCGTGAGGTTGAAGAATAATCATAATCCACGAGACCGACCGGAACATCACTAGGCAGGCCAGCCTTCAGAAATGTCAGAAAGAATATGGCGCAGAACGCGATCACGCCTACCGAACCCAGAAGATAGAGCGGACGCTGCCGGATTATCCTGAGTTCGCGGCGCGCGACCGCAATGATTCTCTGCCAATTGTTGTTCATGATTCCCTTATTTTACGATGGCGGACATACCAGGACGGATTCCATCAACCTTCACATCAGGAACAGCCCTTACCTCGAAAGTCTTGGCATCGTACATACCAGTCTCTTTTGTTGCCTTCCATGTGGCGTAAGACTCACGGACAGCCACATAGTTGACAGTGGCCGGAACCTCCTTTCCGTCAAGTGCCGGAATGATCACTGTGATCTTGTCACCCTGCTTCATGCCGTGGAGATAGTCCTCACGGACATTGAACGTGAACCAAATATCGTTCAGATCCGTCACGCTGGCAACAGGAGCACCTTGACCAACAAGTTCTCCCACCTTAGGGAACACAGCAGAAATGATTCCGTCTGACGGAGATGTCAAGTACAACTCTCCTAAATAAGACTCAACCTCCATCAAAGCACCGTTAGCCTGGTCAACAAGTGCCTGAGCGGCAGCTTTATCCTCTGCACGTGCTCCGTTCACGGCCATGTCGTACTGACTCTTTGCGGCTTTAGTCTGAGCAACAGCAGCATCGAACTTTGCCTTGACCTCATCGTACTTCTGAGCAGCGATGACCTTCTGGTCGTAAAGTTTCTGGATTCTCTCGAAAGACTTCTTCATCACGTCTTCCTGAACAAGAGCTGTCTGATAAAGCTCGTAGGCTCCAGCTATCTGTTCTTTGCGAGCGCCATTCTGAGCTTTCCTGTTCTGTGCACTGACAGCTGCCTTCACAGCATTTGCCTGAGCTAGTTTTGCACGTACCTCCGGAGAATCAATGAACGCAACCGTGTCTCCCTTATGAACCATCTGGCCTTCCTTGACATACATCTCCTCGATTCTGCCAGGGACCTTGCCGGAGACCCTATATTCACTAGCCTCGGCTTCACCTTGAATTACCAATGGCTTTGGTTTTGAAACGAAATAGCCGATGACAGCGATCAGAAGAATGATCACAATAAGCGCCACAATGCCAATCACCAGATTGTAGCTTTTCTTTTCCTTTTCCATAATATTCATTAATTTTTATTATTTACTTATTTTGTCTGCGCGTGGTTGTTGCCTTCCGCCTTGTTTAGATTAGCGGCTAGCATCTGAAGCTCGATTCCCGCGTCAATATATTCAGAATGAGCCTTGAGCCATGCGGTCTGAGCGGCGAGTGCGATGTTGGTTTCAATCACGCCTTCTTCAAACCCGACCGTTGCTGTGCGGAGATTCTCCTCTGCGCTAGCCAAATTGTTCTGAGCCATGGTCAACTTTTCAAAAGCCTCGCCTTCCTGCTTGCGGAGCTGAGTCACCTGAAGGTTGATCAGATTCTTGGCATCTTCGAGTTGAGTTCTGTAGAGAGTCGCTTCTGCCTTTGCCTTGCGGGTCTTGCTCAAAGCCTCAAAACCGTGGAACAGAGGGATGTTCACCATGACCCCGGCATTGAAGAATCCACCCCAATCTTTCTGGAAGCCGTTTTTCAAGTTTGGATTGGTGACAGAATAGCCTGCCATCAACGCAATCTTTGGCATCATGTCAGCCCTTGCGACACGAACCTTACCGTCATAAATCTTGGATGCAAGTTCAAGACTTCTGGTCTCCGGCCTATCCTCATAGATTTGATCAAGTGCTTTTTCAGAATTCATCTGCGGAACTGGAATGTCTGAAAGTGTCTCATCCGCAAGAACTATCTCAGAGTTGAGATCCATCCCTATTTGCTTACAAAGAAGCATCTTGGCCAAAGTCAATCCATTGTCAGACTTTGTCTTTAACATGTCAGCCTCATTGGCCTTCACTTTAATCTGAAGAGCATCAGACTCCGTGGCAACTCCTTCTTTAACAGAAAGTTCCACATCGTGTTCCATCTTGTGGAGCAGGTCAGCGTAAGCATCAGCAAGCTTCTTCTTGTTCGCGATAGAAACAATCTGCCAATATGCCTGATCGACATCCACAATCACCTGCTGGTACTGCTGGTCGTACTGAGTTTTAGACAACTCTTCTGCCAATTTGGCAATGTGATTGGCAGCAACAATCTTTCCTCCCATAAAAACAGGTTGCTGAACCGTCACAGCTCCTGCGAATACGTTATGAAGATCTGGATGGAATGCATCATCAATCTCTTTTCCCAAAGCGTTAATTGTCTGAGACATATCTGTCTGAGACAACGCCCCCATGACTGTCTGCCACATTGGGCTGTTCATGTACTCAAGTGCCGCAGCAGGATTGGATTTGATTGCAGTCATCAGATTCTGAGCAAAATCCTGAGCTTGAGAATGAATCAGCGTACCCATGTTTTGAAGCTTTTGTGATGTTGCATCACTGACAAGGGCGATGTCATTCGCATTATAGACGTAAGCACCTGTGGCTGAGACATTAGGAAGATAGTTAGCAAATGCAATCTTTCGATCGTAACCAGCCATTTCAATCTTAGTCTCGGCCTGTTTTAGGGTCTTGTTGTTCTCAATCGCCATTTCGCGGCATTGCTCCAACGTTAGTGTCTGTTGGGCATTCATCAGCATTGGTACAAAAGCCAAAGTGATGAACGTTGAGATTGTGACAATGTACTTTTTCATATTCATTTATTCTTGTTTTTCTTGTTGTGTCAAGCGCTAGGCTTCCCTACAAAATAATTGCCAAATTACACCATTAGCACGAACAATAGGATTCAATGATTGTCAAAAGGTAGAATATTGCGAATTTTTGCAATAACGCAAATTATTCTTAAATTTGCATGCGAACACTAAAAGCATTTACAGCATGCCAGATTCTTTATTAAATATAGGTCTCCGACAAATCCGAAAACTCGTCCCTGTACAGAACGAAATTCAACTGGGAGACGACTTCTTCATCATGGATGTGAAGTACAGCGACAATCTGCAATTTTTGAAATATCCTTGCCGCAGCGATGCCTACATTGCTATTTTCTGCAAATCCGGAGGGTTGAATATTGAGGTAAATCTTCGATCATATTCAATTACCAAGGGGATGCTGTTCGTAGGCACTCCTGGGAACATAATAAAGATTAACAAGTCGGAACAAGATGAGAACATTGCGTTCGAGTTCATAGTCGTTGCAATTTCTAAGGAGTATCTTTCAAGCATAAGTTTCGACTTTAAGAAAATTTTTGATGACCGGTTGAAGCTCCTCACCGAGCCATGCGTCGAGCTGGAAGATAGAAACATTGCTTTCTGCTCCAAGTATTTAGACCTTATCGGTGAAATTCTATCCTCAGCGGTTCCAAACAAAAGAGACGCGGTCAGTTCTTTGATAGCTTCTCTGTTTTACGTACTCGGAGGTTTAATGGAAAAGAGCGCGGTTAGGGCTCCAGAACTTCCAGGAGGGATGGTCAACACAAGGGTAAAGTTGATTTTCGAGCATTTTATGGCGCTTGTAACGGAACACCATACGTCAGAACGCAACATGGCTTTCTATGCCAGTCATTTGGGACTTACGCCAAAGTACCTCTCTAAACTCATCAAGCAGGTCAGCGGAAGGTCTGCTCCTGACTGGATCGACTCATTTGTCATTCTTGAGGCTAAGAATATGTTGAAGTACACTGATGACAGCATCAAGGAGATTGTTTTCAAGCTACATTTTCCCAACCCATCCGTGTTCTACAAATTTTTCAAGGCTCACACGGGAATGACTCCTAGTGAATATAGAAACGAGTAGTTCACGATAATCTGTAAGTAAAAGAAATGCATTTGTGAACGATTGTTGCAAAAATCGTTTTAAAAAATTAACAAAAAGCTTTGCAGATTCAATAAATCTTAATACCTTTGTCATCGGACAGACAAAAGTTCTTTTTGTTGTCTATTTGTTAAGTTCGTTTTATATACAACAGGCCGTCTCTTTGGGGAAAGAGGCGGCCTATTTAGTTTGCTTGAGCCCGCTGCGCGGCAACGCGCCTTGAATTGGAACTTTTCCAATAAGGTAGCACCGTTGCTTGGAGGACATGGCGGCCTACGCGCTTCGCGCGCCCTATCCGGGTAAAGGGCCGCCATGTCCTCCAAGCAATGGTGCCAACGCAAGGTAAATCATTGTCTAATTCATTTTCATAAGAATTAATATCCCACTCTCTATGTCTAAACGCAATACGCTCAGCGTCAACGGGTGACAGATAACGCATTAATTATCATATGGTTAGCACCTTGTCTTAAGTGTTAAACAGCTAAAGACAAGTAGTTAAACTACTCATTAATAATAATTTACAAATTACATCCATAAATCCCAACTTGATTCCAAGCCACATCAAAAGTAAGCGTCACCGCGAGTTCAAGTCGGGGAAATAACAATAAAGCCATCCGGAATCCGGATGGCTTTTGGAGCGGAAAACGAGACTTGAACTCGCGACCCCGACCTTGGCAAGGTCGTGCTCTACCAACTGAGCTATTTCCGCAGACTTGTTACCCGCAGCATTGCTTTGGGATTACAAAGGTAGTGCTTTTTTCTTTTTTCGCAAATTTTTTCTGCAAAAAAGTTGCGAAAATTTTAAAGAAAAGCCCTAAACCTCAATCGAAGTCTTGAATTCGGAGAGGAAACGGAGGTCGTTCTCGAAGTAGTGACGGAGATCATTGACCTGCCACTTAAGCATGGCGATGCGCTCTAGGCCCATGCCGAATGCAAAACCACTGTACTTTTTGCTGTCAATGCCAGAAGCCTCAAGGACGTTCGGATCAACCATTCCGCAGCCCATAATCTCTAGCCAGCCGGTTCCCTTGCAGATGTTGCAGCCCTTGCCATGGCAGATGTTGCAGCTCACGTCTATCTCGCTTGAAGGCTCGGTGAACGGAAAATAAGAAGGACGCATCCTGATCTGAGTGTCTGGGCCAAACATCTCTCGTGCAAAAAGAAGAATCGCCTGCTTGAGATCAGCGAAAGTAACATTTTCGTCGATGTAAAGTCCCTCAACTTGATGGAAAATGCAATGCGCACGAGCAGAAATTGCCTCATTTCTAAAGACACGACCAGGGCAGATGACGCGAATAGGGAGCTTCATGGTCTCCATGGAGCGCACCTGAACCGAAGAGGTGTGAGTTCTAAGCAGAAGTGGATTAGGATGCCCAGCAGAGACGAAGAACGTGTCCTGCATGTCTCTCGCAGGGTGATTAAGAGGGAAATTCAAGGCCTCGAACACATGGTAATCATCCTCAATCTCAGGGCCTTCCGCCACATCATAGCCAAACTTTCTGAATATGTCAACTATCTCTTGGCGAACAATAGAAACCGGATGCCTTGACCCCAACTCAAACGGGATTCCAGGCATTGATAAATCCTCTTTCGGGCCATCAGAATCACCCTCCGAAGATGTGTAATCCTTAAGTTCGTCTATTCGCGCCTGAGCAGCCTGCTTAAGCTCGTTTATCTTACGTCCAAATTCCTTCTTGAGCTCAGGACCGTAAGTTCTAAACTCATCGAAAAGCTTGGTGATCTCACCTTTTTTACCCAGAAGCCTTACTCTGGCCTCCTCAACTTCTTTGGCAGTCTTGCAATTCAACTCACGCACATCAGCGAGCAGTTGTTCTATTCGTTCTTTCATGATATTCCCGAAATATTCTTGCAAATTTAATCATTTTCCGGCAGTTTGGCAGAAGACTTTTCCATCTTTGCCTTTCTTTTTTCGCGAGCCTTCTTCTCACGAGCAGCACCACTCTTGAGATACTTCGCCCATTGAGTGTCATTCAAGACCTTACGGAAAGCAGTGTAGATGTTCTCAGCCCACTTGTCGCTAGCATTCATGTAAAGATCCGAGTTTGAGACCTTTGCTGCCGCCAGACTATTGATTTCGGATTGCATAGCACGGTAGTCATGGTTAAGGATTGAATCCACATAGAAAACCTGCCAATCCTCCAATTTCAGAGACATTTCCAGCCTTGAAATTTCCTTGTCGATAAACTCAGCCATCTTCTTTTCTTGCTCCTCTGGGCTCGGCATTCCCTGCTGCGCGAAAGCCATGAAGGTAGAAAAGAACAGGCAGATGACTGCAAGAAAATAATTTTTCATATATTTACACTTTCTAATAGAAGTAACAAATTTAAACAATAATAAGTAAATCGCAAAATGGCAAGACACTCAACCATCTACATGTTGCTCGCAGTCATTGGCGTGCTGACGGGGAATCTCAAGGCCGAGGCCTGCACGAACATCATCGTGACAAGAGGTGCCAGCACTGACAACTCGAACATCATTTCCTATGCTGCAGACTCTCACGTTCTCTACGGAGAATTGTACTTTCATCCCGCAGCTAATTGGAGGGCCGGAGCTATGCTCGACATCATAGACTGGGACTCCTACAAACCTCTTGGACAGATACCTCAAGTCGCGCACACCTACAAAACGGTAGGCAACATGAACGAGCATCAACTCATCATTGCAGAGACGACATGGGGCGGAAGAGCTGAACTTGAAGATCCTACGGGAGTTATGGACTACGGCTCTCTGATCTACATCGCCTTGCAAAGGGCCCGCACCGCCAGAGAGGCAATCAAGGTCATCGTGGATCTTGCCAATGAATATGGCTACGCGTCCTCCGGGGAAACATTTTCGATAGCGGACAAAGACGAGGCTTGGATCATGGATCTCGTCGGCAAAGGTTGCGAGATGAAGGATGGAAAGAATGTCAGGAAAGGGTTCGTGTGGGTGGCCATAAGGATTCCTGACGGCTACATCTGCTCGCATGCCAATCAGGCACGCATCCAGACTTTCCCATTGAATGATCCTGAAAACTGCATCTATGCTCCTGATGTCATCTCTTTCGCTAGAGAAAAAGGCTACTTTGACGGCAAGGACGAAGATTTCGATTTCAGTGCAGCCTATGGCCCAGTCGATTTTGGGGCAGCAAGGGGATGTGACGCCAGAGCTTGGAGCGCGTTCAATCTCCTCTGCGATGGACAATTCACCTACGAGAAGGATGGAAAGACCATCACGGAGCCGGCTTCTGCCTACTACGACTACATCACAGGCAAGGATCTCAGCCACAGAATGCCACTGTTCGTAAAACCTGCGAGAAAGATTTCCGTGAAGAATGTCGCTGACGCTATGAGAGATCATTTCGAGGGCACACCATTGGACATGACCACTGACATCGGAGCTGGTGGCAATGCCCTGCCTTACAGATGGAGGCCAATGGGATTCGAGTACAAAGGATGGAAATATGTCAACGAGAGGGCGATCGCCACTCAGCAGACTGGATTCTGGTTCGTCGGGCAGTCAAGGCACGATCTTCCGGATGTTGTCGGAGGTGTCATCTGGTTTGGAACCGATGATGCTGCCACATCCTACCTTACTCCGATCTACACATGCACGGACAAAGTGCCTGAGTGCTTTAAGGTTGGTAACGGAAGCATGCTGAAATACTCCCCTACTGCATCTTTCTGGATCAACAACCGCATAGCCAACGCCTGCTACAAAGCCTATAACATCATGGCTCCGACAGTTAAAGAAGCCATCGACAGTTTTGAGAACGAGCAGATGGGATCCAAACTTGCGGAAATGGACAGCAAGGCTCTTGAAGTCTATAATTCGATACTTCCTAAAGCCCAAAAGAAGGGTCTAGACAAGAAAGATTGGTTCGCCTCAGTAAGAAAGATGCTCACAGAATATTCAGTCAACACTGCCCAGACTCAATTCGACAATTGGGTCGCCCTTGAAGAACTGCTTCTCGTGAAATTCATTGACGGCAATGTCAAAGCTCAGAACGAGGACGGATCTTTCAAGCACACAAAATGGCATGAGGGTACTCCTGAGGAACTTACACAGCCTGGCTACACTGAAAAATGGAAAGAAGCCGTTGTCAAGGACCACGGTGATGTAATTAGGGAAAGATAAAGATGAAGATAAAGAAGTACATGATGATTGCTGTGGCGCTGATAATCAGCGCCACAGCTTTCGCTGATGAAGGAATGTGGATGATTCAGGACATCAATAAAGCCCTGGAAAAGAACATGAGGGCACGCGGACTCAAGCTCGCAGCAGGCGAAATCTACAACGAGGAAGCACCTGGGGCGGCTGTGTCAGATGCCGTTGTGTCACTCGGATTCTACTGCACGGGGAGTGTCATCTCCAACCAAGGGCTAATCATCACCAACCATCACTGCGCCTATTCCAACATCGCAAAGCTCAGTACAGCAGAGCACAATTACTTGGAAGAAGGTTTCTGGGCCATGAGCAGCGAACAAGAAATCCCAATTGAAGGAGAGAAAGTGTTTTTCTTGAAAAAGGTCATTGACGTCACTGAGGAAGTCAAAGGGCTAATGAAGGAACTCCGCGCAGCAAGAAAACCGTCAGGGATGCGAAAAATCAGTTCCATGATGGAAGAGCGCTACAACAAGGCCACTGGATTGGAATGCATTCTAAGCAGCATGTGGGCAGGTGAGAAGTATTACATGTCCGCCTACAAAGTCTATACTGATCTAAGGTTGGTGGCTGCCCCACCGCTAAGCATCGGCTATTTTGGTGGTAATCAAGACAATTGGACATGGCCACGTCACAACTGTGACTTCGCGATGTACAGAATTTATGAGGACGGAAAGCCTGTGACCAAGGAAAAGAGTCTGAAAATTTCTCTTGGGGGCTACCATCCTGGTTCTTTCGCCATGGTGATCGGCTATCCGGGCAAGACAGACCGATACGCTTCCTCAGCCGAAGTCGATTTTCAGGAGAGAGTCAGCCTTCCGTTGTCAAACGAGATTCGCGGAGGCCAGATGGGAATCATTCGCAAATGGATGGACACGGACCCAGAAATCAGAAGGAAGTACTCAGATTGGTTTTTCTCCCTTAGCAATGTTCAAGAGAACAATGTGGGGATGGTGAAGTGCTTTAAACGATTCTGGGTCAAGGACGAAAAGGTGGCCCAAGAGAAGGAGCTGCAAGAGTGGATTGACGCAGCTGACAACCGCAAGGCAATGTGGGCCACATTGATTCCGGATCTCAAGGAAGCATATTCCCAAACTGAAAGAGTCGAGAGGGATAAGGTTGTGTTTAGGGAAACGATGTTCAAGGGAATATTCATAAACCGCTATCTCCTTAGGGCCGGAAATTCATCAAGTGTGGAAAAGGCCATTGAGACCCTGAAGGAAGGATTCAACGCGACTGATGCTAGAGTGGAAAAAGAGCTTCTTGAATATGCCTGCAAAGAGTATTTCGGGAACCTTGAGTTCAGCTACTACGGTAAGTACCAGACAAAGATGATGGATCGGTTCGGCAACGACTACAAAGCTATGGCGGACTTCCTTTGGAACAAAAGTGTCGTCTCTTCTTTGGACAAGATTGAATCCATCGAATCTCTGGATCAGCTAAAGAATGATCCTCTGCGTTGCTTCTTGACTGACACTCCTATCACGGTGTTTAATGAAAGGAATGGGCAGATGGAAAAACGGCAGAGGGCTAACAAACTTGAGAAAGAGTATAAAAAAGCCCTTTACTGGATGAGGCTTCACAAAGACATCGAGCAGTACCCTGACGCAAATTCCACAATGAGAATCACTTATGGAACCGTTGGAGGTCTCCAGCCGAACGATGGCATCTGGTACAATTGGTACACTACTCCACAGGGCATCCTTGAGAAATACGATCCTTCCGACCATGACTACAATCTTTCAGATAAAGAAATAGCTCTTCTTAAGAAAGGACGTTGGGGGCGTTGGGGATTCTCTCTTGAAGGAAAACGCAATTCCATGATTGTCGATTTCATGACCGACAACGACATTACAGGAGGCAATTCAGGAAGTCCCGTACTAAATGCAAAAGGCGAGCTCATCGGATTAGCCTTTGACGGCAATCTCGAATCACTCGCCAGTGATGCGTCCTACACTGAGGGTTACAACAAATGCATCAACACAGACATCCGCTTTGTAATGTGGGTTCTTGACAAATATGCCGGGATGAAACGCATCGTCAAAGAACTTCGCTTTAGCAAATAGCCTCTTCTTCAACGAAAAAAAATGCTAGCAAAAGAACTTTTGCTAGCATTTTTTCATCTATTATTTCTTGTTGTTCAAAACAATCTGACCACCTACAGCGTCAACTTCAATGACGGAATCCTTATGGACTGTTCCAGAGAGGATCGCTTTTGCAAGTTGATTTACTAACTCGCGCTGCATCAATCTCTTGATAGGACGGGCTCCGTAAGCTGGATCGTAACCAGTAGTGACCATGTGGTCTTCAAAAGCCTTTGTAAACTCAATTGTAACACCTTCATCGGCAAGCCTATTCTGGAGCTGCTTCATCTGGATGTGAAGAATTTCGCGAATGTCATTCTGAGTCAGCGGATCAAACATGATAATCTCATCGATTCTGTTTAGGAACTCAGGCCTTACTGTTGTTTTTAGGACATCCATCACCTTCTCCTTGCACTCGTCCAAAAGCTCACGCCTTGTGGCAATCGCCCTCATCTCCTCGGCAGGATCAGCACCTGGCTGTCCGACTGCTGGAAGCTTGTCCATGTAGCCTTGTATGATGTCTGAGCCAACGTTGGAGGTCATGATCAAAATCGTGTTCTTGAAATCAACTGTACGCCCTTTGTTGTCGGTCAGACGGCCATCGTCCAAAACCTGAAGCAAGACATTGAACACATCTGGATGAGCTTTCTCAATCTCATCCAAAAGGATGACAGAGTACGGTTTACGCCTTACAGCCTCGGTAAGCTGTCCGCCTTCATCATAGCCAACGTATCCCGGAGGCGCACCGACCAAACGGCTAACTGTGTGACGTTCCTGATACTCACTCATGTCAATCCTCGTGATCATGTTCTCATCGTTGAACAAGAACTCTGCAAGGGCTTTGGCCAATTCGGTCTTACCGACACCAGTTGTACCCATGAAGAGGAATGAACCAATCGGTCTCTTCTCGTTTGAAAGTCCGGCTCTGCTACGCCTTACAGCATCAGCGACAGCCTGAATAGCCTGCTCCTGACCTACCACTCTCTTGTGCAGTTCACTCTCAATCCTCAGAAGTTTCTCCTTCTCGCTCTCAAGCATCTTCTGCACTGGAATGCCAGTCCACTTGGCGACAACCTCAGCGATGTCTTGAGGAGTAACAGCCTCTGTGACAATTGGATCCTTGATCTCAGCCTGCTTCTTGGTCAGCTCATCAATCTTCTTTTGAGCCTCTGCTATCTTTCCATAGCGAAGTTCCGCAACTTTACCGTAGTCTCCAGCCCTCTCAGCGGCTTGGGACTCTATCTTGTAGTCCTCAATCTTCTGACGAGCCTCCTGAAGGCCTGCAAGAATCCCCTTCTCCTCATTCCATCTTTTCATCAAAACCTCACGAGCTTCCATCTTCTCGGAAAGTTCTTTCTCAATCTTTTCAGACTTCAAGGATGTGCCCTCACGCTTGATTGCCTCTTTCTCAATCTCCAACTGACGTATGTCACTGTTGAGTTCAGCTATCGGCTCTGGCACAGAGTTCATCTCCAGACGCAACTTGGAAGCTGCCTCATCCACAAGGTCAATGGCCTTGTCCGGGAGGAATCTGTTCGTGATGTACCTATGTGAAAGGTTGACCGCTGCAATCAATGCATCATCTTCAATCTTTACCCTATGGTGGTTCTCGTACTTTTCTTTAAGACCTCTTAATATAGCGATTGACTCAGCAGGAGATGGTTCATCGACCAAGACCATCTGGAATCGACGTTCAAGAGCCTTATCGGCCTCGAAGTACTTTTGATACTCATCCAAAGTAGTAGAACCGATTGTTCTCAGTTCCCCTCTAGCAAGCGCTGGTTTCAAAATGTTTGAAGCATCCATCGCACCAGAAGAACGTCCTGCACCCACAAGTGTGTGAATTTCATCAATGAATAGGATGATCTCACCGGCACTGTCAACGACTTCCTTGACAACTCCTTTCAGACGCTCCTCAAACTCTCCTTGGTACTTTGCGCCAGCAATCAGCGCGCCCATGTCCAATGAATATACCTTCTTGCTCTTCAGGTTCTCCGGCACGTCTCCATCAACTATCTTCTGAGCAATACCTTCGGAGATGGCGGTCTTGCCGACACCTGGCTCACCTACCAAAATAGGATTGTTCTTGGTTCTTCTACTAAGAATCTGTAGAACCCTTCTAATCTCCTCATCCCTGCCGATCACAGGGTCAAGCTTACCTTGTGCAGCTTGCTCGTTGAGGTTGACAGCGAACTTGGACAGAAATTCCAATTTGTTGCTATTGTTGTTTTCCATATATTTAGATTTCTCCTTTTTTGGTCTTAGGACACTACCGCTCGCGGCCCGTGCCGGTTCACGTGACAGTAAAAAAGCCGTCCGATCCGAAGACCGAACGACTAAAAGTCAAATTATGTTCCAAAGTCCGAGGACTGACAAAATGTCAGTTATTCAGCCGAAGAGTCAGTGGCAGGAGCCTCTTGAGCAGGATTGGCCTGCTGAATCGGAGCAGATGGGAACTCAGGCTGGGCAGCGGTGTTCTCAATCTTCTCAGTCAAGTCAACGCCAGAAACGGTTGTTTTGGTTGTGAAAGAGGTAACGATTGAGACAACGAGGATGAAAGCTACAAGTCCCCAAGAGAATTTTTCCAAGAAGTTAGCGGTCTGCCTTACTCCAAGTGTCTGATTGGCAGAAGTGAAATTGCTGGCCATACCCTGTCCCTTGCCATTCTGAAGCAGCACAACGATGATCAAAAGGATAGCTGCGATGACAATACAAACTGTGAGAAATGTAAACATATTCTTAAATTTTAATTTTCTTGTTGCAATTTTTCAATAAGGGATGCAAAGTAAGCACTTTTTTCCGGATAACGCAAGATTAGTCGGGAATAAATCTTCTTTGCTTCAACAAAATAGCCTTGATCAGCGTAGATTGCGGCCAAAGTTTCGGTACAAAAGCCGAACTCAGGATCCTCCCATTGTCTGCCGTCTGGTTCATCATAGTGGTCGCTCTTGAAATTGGAGAAGACATTATCCTCGTCTTTACGGACAGAGGCGTACTGCTCTGCGGAAAAGAAATCTCCTCCTGCGACACGGACTGTGCGGGTGTAAGGCACGGGGGCGGGTTGCGAGTTCGATTGTTGTGCTTCGGGCGCTTCGACAGGCTCAGCGACCGAAGTGGATGGCTCAGCGACCGAAGTGGATGGTCCCTGAGCTTGTCGAAGGGACTCCGGGTTAATATATTCCTTAATAAGATGCTCCACATCCTTGTCGGAATAGTCTTCCTTCACTATGGATCGGACAATGTCAGAAATCAGAGTTCTGGAGGCAACGTACATGGCTGCGTCCGAATACTGAGCCTTCCCCCACTCGCTCCCCCCAACCTTTGACATCCTCACACACAGCTCCTTACGAGCAGCCCCGAACCAAGGGTAACGATTGATTACCCCTGTCAGTTCATCCATTGTCAAGGACCCAAGATTCATCTTCTTCCCTCCGTCCATGATTCTACCACTGGGCAACGCTGGCATTGAACATGTCCTCTACCAACTTTTCTACAATCTCTTGGCAAAGTGTGGACTCAACCGCGTCCAATGAATATGTCGAATCGTAATCCGAATAGGCTGAGAAGTTATTCTCGAAGTCATCCTCAGGATACTTTCTGTTGGTAAATTTCAGCTTGACAGTCACCGTAAGACGGTTCTGCGCGGCCACCTCATTTGCTGTCACGGCTGCGGCTCTCACCTCATAGCCAGTGACTTCTCCCTGAAGCTCAAGATCACCGTCCATTTCAACCTGCTCCAACTTGGTTAGCTTACGGAATTTGTCTTTCAAAGCTTCGGTAAGATCATTGCTCAGAGTCGGATTGACTTTCAGTGCCTTATATTCAAAATAATTGATAGTCACTGTTTTGACATCAGCTTGGATGGATGTGCCGGAAAAGGAGTATTTGACAATAGAGCACCCCCCTGTGGCAAGCACCGCCAACAAAGCAAGAATCGTAATTATCTTTTTCATATTCAATCTATTCAGGCTTTTTGTCTAGATGGTATTTTTCAATCCAACGGTAAAGGGTCCGTTCAGATATTCCTACTTCCTGAGCCGCCAATTTCCGATTCCCACCATGTTTCTCCAGAGCTTTTTCTATTATCTCTAGATTTGATTTTTTTAAGGAAAGATCTTGTACCTTAGCTGGTTCTCCGGCATGAATATTAACGACTTTCCCGATTGATTCACTCGTAACAGGAGTCCCAGCACCTTGCCATTCCGCCTCTTCCGGCTCTGGTGCTGATCTTAACGCAGGATGTAATGTTGTAGACCTAGTATCTGGATTTGAATCAAGTCTAGCTTTAAGGCGATCTACCTCCTGTTTGAGATCAAAGATTGCTTTGATGATCATCTGCTTGTCAGAATCCGGCATCTGGCCAGAAGAAGGCTCTTTAGCTGCCACAGGAAGGAGAGTAGCCTCCTCCTTAGGCATGTAACGCGCCAAAGTGGCCGCGTCAACAACGCACTTTTCCGATGATCTTGTCAGCCTTTCTGACTCCAGTGCAGTGACAGTTTCTGCTATATTCTTAAGCTGGCGTATGTTCCCAGGCCAACGGTAGTTTATCAACATGTCAATGGCATCATTGGTCAATGACACCTTGCTCATGCCGTATTTTTCCGAAAAATCAGATGTGAATTTTCTGAACAACAGATAGATGTCTTCTTTTCGTTCTCGCAGAGCAGGCATCCTGATCTGAATAGCGTTAAGCCTGTAATACAAATCTTCCCGGAACTTACCCTTACTTACAGCATAGAGAAGGTTTACATTCGTTGCCGCTATAACTCTCACATCCGTCTTCTGGACTTTAGACGAACCCACTTTGATGAATTCCCCGCTCTGAAGAACCCTAAGTAATTTAGCCTGAGAAGCGAGCGGAAGCTCACCGATTTCATCAAGGAACAGAGTTCCACCGTCTGCCTCTTCAAAATAACCTTTCCTTGTCTCGACGGCTCCAGTAAAAGAACCCTTCTCGTGACCGAAAAGTTCAGAGTCAATAGTCCCTTCTGGTATGGCACCGCAGTTTACGGCAAAGTATTTGCTAGTCTTGCGGAGGCTGTTTTGGTGGATGATCTTTGGAATATTTTCTTTGCCGACACCACTCTCACCTGTAACAAGGACAGTCAGGTCGGTAGGGGCAACTGCTACAGCTGTCTCCAATGCTCTGTTAAGAGCGGCATCATTACCGATGATGTCGTATTTATTTTTTAATCTTTGCAGTTCTTGTGAGTCCATAGTATTTGCTCAGAGTTTGGCAAAGTTAACAAAATAATATTTATCTTTGCGCATTTGTTAGAAGCATTGATATGCAATCTTTAATCAATAGTAATATGAAAAAGACACTCAAACTTTTTACCGTAGCTCTCATCGGGATGGCTGCGGTAGCATGCTCTTCAGCTGAAAAAATGGCTGAACTAGCTGACAATGTGACCGTAAAGTGCGAGCCTGCGGTTCTGGAGTGTGTAGCTGGCAACATAGACGCCACGCTCACTGTAACTTATCCGGAAAAATATTTCCATCCGAAGGCTATCCTTGAGGTAACTCCTGTGCTTGTTTACGATGGAGGAGAGGCTAAGATGACTCCTTTCATGTACCAGGGAGAGAAAGTAAAAGACAACTACAAAGTTGTGGCTAAAGCCGGTGGCACTGTAACTGAGAAAGTTCACTTCGACTATGTTAAAGGCATGGAGCAGTCCCATCTTGAACTCCGCGGAATCGCCAAGTACAAGAACAAAGCCTATAAGCTTCCTGTAAAGAAGGTTGCTGACGGTGTCAACACCACTTACATGCTTGTAAAGGCCGCTGGCCAGGTTCCTCTCAAGGCTGATGGCTATCAGGCCGTCCTCCAGCAGACTGCAGAAGGACAGATCCTTTACAGAATCAACTCAGCAGACGTTCAGTCAAAGCAGCTCAAAGGCCAGTCCATCAAGGATTTTCAGAGCGCTCTTGATGAGATTAAGGCTAACGAGAGAAAGACTCTCGTAGGTACTGAGGTTGTCGCTTACGCTTCACCTGACGGTGGTGAGAAACTCAACAACACCCTTTCCGAGAAGCGTTCAAAATCTGCCGACAAGGCTTGGGATAAGGTTATGAAGGGCAAGGATGTTGCTGAACCTGAGGTCAAGAGCATCGGTCAGGACTGGGAAGGTTTCCAGGAGCTTGTTCAGAACTCTGACATCGAAGACAAGGATCTTATCCTTCGTGTCCTTTCAATGTACAGCGACCCAGCTGTTCGCGAGAGCGAGATCAAGAACATGTCATCTGTTTACACCGAGCTTAAGAGCGGTATTCTTCCTGAACTTCGTCGTGCTAGGTTCATCGCTAACGTTGAATTTAAGAACTACACCGCAAACGAGCTTACCGAAATGGTAGAGAGCAACAGCGATGTGCTTGACGAGCCGGCTCTTCTCCGCGCTGCCACCTTGGTTAAGGATGTTGACAGCAAAGTTAAGCTCTACAACAAGGCCATCACCAAGTACGACAGCGACAAGGCAAGGTTCAACCTCGCTGCCACCTACCTCAACGCAGGTGACGTCAAGAATGCCGAGAAGGCTTTCGCTGCCGTTCAGACTAAGGATGCTGACCTCACCAACGCTCTTGGTGTGATTGCTCTCCGCAAGGGTGACTACTCTACAGCTGCAAAGAACTTCAAGAAGGCTGGTACAGACGCTGCAAAGGCCAACTTGGGTGTTGTGGACATCCTTACCGGTGACTACGAGAAGGCTGTTCAGGATCTTAAGGATGTTAAGGGCTGCTGCCACAACACAGTTCTCGCCTACATCCTCACCGGTCAACTCGACAAAGCGTCAAAGACAGCTCACTGCAAAGACGCAAAGGTTGACTACCTCAGAGCCATCATCGCTGCCCGTCAGGGTAACTTCGATCAGGTCAAGACTTGGCTCGACTCTGTCGCCAAGAAAGACAAGGCTCTCGCAGAGCAAGCCACCAAGGACATCGAGTTCGCGGAGTACTACAAGTAATCTCACTCACTCTAAATGAATATGATGAAGCCCTGTTGACGCAGGGCTTCATTTTTTATATACATATTCATAAATGTAAAAAAATCGCTGAAATCTCTTGGATTATCGAAAAACATGCTTAACTTTGCAGTGTATTAATAAACTAATACACAAAGCCGCTAAAACAAAAAAAGAAAACGACAATATGCTGATTGAACTAAAAGACGTCAACAAGACCTATCAGGGGGCGCAGCCACTGCACGTGCTGAAAGGCATTGACCTGAGCATAGAAAGAGGGGAGTTTGTCTCCATCATGGGTGCATCTGGATCGGGGAAATCCACGCTTCTGAATATTCTTGGAATCTTGGATAACTACGATTCTGGAGAGTACCGCATTGCAGGCAAACTGATCTGGAAACTCAGTGAGAGCAAAGCAGCAGAGTATCGGAACAAGATGATCGGATTCATCTTCCAGTCCTACAATCTGATAGGATTCAAGACAGCAGTGGAAAATGTGGAACTACCGCTTTTCTACCAAGGCATCGGACGGCAGAAAAGGCACAAGATGGCAATGGAGTTTCTTGAGCGTCTTGGACTTAAGGAATGGGCGGACCATTATCCGAATGAAATGTCCGGAGGTCAGAAGCAGAGGGTAGCAATAGCTAGGGCTTTGATCACCAAGCCAGAGATTATTCTAGCTGATGAGCCAACAGGTGCCTTGGACTCTAAAACTTCAGTAGAAATCATGAACTTGCTGCGTGAGCTGAACGAAAAAGAGAACATGACAATCATCGTTGTCACCCACGAGAGCGGAGTAGCCAACTTTACCAACAGAATCATCCACATCAAGGACGGAGTCATCGGCAAGATTGAGCAAAACATGCACCACGATTCTTCACCATTTGGTGAAGGAACGATAATGAAGTAAGCCATGAGAGATCTGTTTGAGGAAATTTGGAGCAACATCAGGCGCAACAAACTGCGCACTGCTCTTACTGGCTTCGCTGTCGCTTGGGGAATATTCATGCTCATCTTCCTGCTAGGAGCAGGTAACGGTCTCATCCACGCGCTTGAGAGCAACAACAGCGACTATCTCGTCAACACCATGAACGTCTGGGGTGGTCGAACCAATAAAGCCTTCAATGGAATGCAGAAAGGCAGGAGGGTTAAACTGAACGACAAAGATGTCGAGATAACCCTTAGTCCCGAATTTGCTGACAAGGTCGAAGAAGCCGGTACCATCATCTACCAGTCTAGCGTGACAGCGAGCTATGGCAAGGAATATGTCGTCAGGCAGTTGACCGGAGTCAGCCCTGAGCATTTCAGAGTCAACAAAATAGACCTAATGTTCGGGCGTCCTATCAACGAGGTTGACATCAAGGAGAGGCGAAGGGTTGTCGTGATGGATAGCAATGATGCGAGGGAGCTTCTCGGTGTGGACGGGGAGAGGGAAACTGGGCTAAGCGCCATGCAAAAGGCAGAAAAAGCAAAAGCTCTGATTGGAGAATATGTTAAGATCGGCAGTTTCATGTTCCAGGTGATCGGCATCACACGTCCGAACAATCAGGGCTACGTTCATATATTCACTCCTATCACAACTTTAAGGACAATCTACCACCGAGGCCAGGACATTGATGAATATTATTTTTCGTTTCACGACCTTGAGACAATGGAGGACAACGAAGCATTCGAAGACAGACTACGCACTGCACTAAGCAGAAATCATAACACGGCACCGGACGATAAGAGCGCAATAGGAATATGGAACCTTTTCACAATGAACATGCAGATGGGGAAAGGGATGTCAATGATACGTACCGCCCTCTGGATCATCGGAATACTAACCTTACTGAGCGGTATCGTCGGAGTCTCGAACATAATGCTGATCTCCGTAAAAGAACGCACACACGAGTTTGGGATTCGCAAAGCGATCGGTGCAAGCCCGTGGGCCATACTTAAACTGATCATTTCCGAAAGCATCATCATAACGGCTTTCTTCGGCTATGTGGGAATGGTGCTCGGTGTGCTAGCTAACGAGTGGCTTGATCATATTTCTGGAAACATGGTGATGGATTTTGGAATTTTCCAACAGACAATCTTCAAGGATCCTACGGTGGGGCTGAATGTCTGTTTCGGTGCAACTGTATTACTGATAGTTGCTGGCACTCTTGCTGGCCTCGCACCAGCTCGGAAAGCCGCCAAGGTACGCCCAATTGAGGCACTCCGCAGCGAATGATGGTAATTCAAAGAAAGTGGTACAACCACAAGAGAACATATTCATAAAAGATTGAAAGGACAAATCAAAATGAAGAAGGGTTGAATAATAAGGCTTCTTAATATGACATTTTTCGATATAGATAGGTTTAAAGAAATCGTTGACACGCTCACCCGCAACAAGGGTCGCAGCCTGCTGACTGGGTTCGGTGTGTTTTGGGGAATATTCATGCTCTTGTTCCTGCTAGGAGGTGGCGATGGGTTCAAGGTGATGCTAGGCGAGCAAATGGGAGGTTTCGCTTCCAATTCAGCGATGATTTGGTCACAGAACACCACTAAACCATACAAAGGGTTCAACAAGGGACGCTACTGGGAGATGAACATAAAGGATGTTGATGTACTCAAAGAGAAGGTTCCGGAATTGGATGTCGTGTCACCACAATGCTTCAGTTGGTCAAGAGGCGATGCCACCTACGGAGAACGCTCCTCAAATTGTAACGTCAAGGGACTGAAAGCCGATTTCGCTCAAATAGAGACACCTACGATAGTCTATGGACGCTACATCAACGAGATGGATGTGGCACAGAAACGTAAGGTTTGCGTGATTGGAAAACAAGTCTATGAGAACCTGTACTCTAAAGGTGAGAATCCGTGCGGGACTAGAATAAAGATCGGACCAGCATATTACCAAGTGATAGGAGTTGACTACAATGAACACAGTGTCATAAGCTTTGGCGGCCGTCAGACTGAAGCCATCGTGATCCCTATCTCAGTTGTTCAGTCGGTTTACAACATGGGAGACAAAGTGCAGGTAATGGCAGTGACAGCGAAAAAAGGTGTTGTAATGAGTGACATCATCCCGAAAATCAGGAAGGCTATCGCAAGTAACCACTACATTGACCCAACTGATGAACAAGCTGTCAGTGTTCTTAACACCGAGATGTTCTACATGATGATAGATAGTCTGTTCAAAGGGGTGAACTTTCTGATTTGGCTAATCGGAATCGGAACACTTCTAGCCGGAATCATAGGAGTTTCGAACATCATGATGGTCACGGTTCGGGAACGCACAACGGAAATCGGAATCAGACGCGCCATCGGAGCAACACCTAAGATGATTCTCTCGCAGATTATCTGCGAAAGCATCCTGCTGACAGCGGTGGCTGGAATGCTCGGACTGTTGTTCTCCGTGCTGATTCTGCAAGGATTAGAGCTAGCATTCACACAAGACGGAATACTCCAGGCTCCATTCCAGATTAGTTTCTGGGCTGCCCTAGGAACCCTTATCGGGCTGATGGCCCTGGGAGTCATCGCTGGTCTCGCTCCCGCTTCCAGAGCGATGAGCATCAAGCCAGTGGATGCCATGAGAGATGAGTAAAAGAGATTCAGAAACAAACAAAAAGTCAAAATATGAAAAAGTATTTCAAGTACATTCTGTTCACCGCTATTATCCTGGTGTTCGCAGGCACTTTCTTCTTCCTTTGGAAAAAATCTCAACCGAAAGAGATTCGTTTTGAGGAGCTTTCAACCGAAATTGCAAACATCAAAAAGACAACACTCATCACCGGTACAATAGAGCCTCGCGATGAGGTGAACATCAAGCCGCAGATCAGTGGCATCATCTCGGAAATTTACAAGGAGGCCGGAGACCATGTGAAAGAAGGCGAGGTGATCGCTAAGGTCAAGGTCATCCCTGAAATGGGTTCGCTTAGCTCAGCTCAGAGCCGTCTGCGAATCGCTGAATTGAACCTTGAGCAGGCACAGACAAATTTTGGACGCGAGAAAGCCCTTTACGACAAACAATTAGTGAGTGCTGAAGAATATGACCAGGTGCGTCAGGCTTTGGCTCAGGCCAAGGAGGAGAAAGAGGCCGCTGAGGAGTCATTGGAGGTAGTGCGGGACGGAGTGTCCAAGCGCAATGCAACGGCAAGTTCAACGCTGATTCGATCTACCATCACTGGCTTGATTCTGGATGTACCAGTAAAGGTCGGCAACTCCGTGATTCAGAGCAACACTTTCAACGATGGAACAACCATCGCCACGGTGGCCGACATGAACGATCTCATCTTCAAAGGCAACTTGGACGAGACCGAGGTCGGAAAAGTCGATGTGGGGACTCAGATGAAAATCACAATCGGTGCTGTGCAAGGAGTGGAGATGGACGCTGTTCTTGAATATATCTCCCCGAAAGCAGTTCAAAACAACGGAGCCAACCAGTTTGAGATCAAGGCAAGGGTCAATCAGCTAGACAGTGTGACAATCCGTTCCGGGTACAGCGCCAATGCTGAAATCACTTTGGAGCACGTTGATTACGTTTTGGCTGTTCCTGAGGCTGCAATCTCATTCGAGAAAGATTCCATGTTTGTCTATCTGGCGGAAGGAAACGGACAGTACAAACGGCAGCATGTGACGACAGGTCTTAGCGATGGAGTGAAGATTGAAATCAAAAGCGGGCTGGCTAAAGATCAGAAGGTTCGTGGAAATCAGATATTTACAGATAAGCAATAAGGCAATGAAAAGAATATATTCACTTATCGTGTTGGGATTAGCCACAGTGGGGCTTTACGCGCAGGACGGAGGGCCGTGGTCGCTGCAACAGTGCATTGCTTATGCCCTTGAGAACAACATTACCCTCAAGCAGCAGGAGATTCAAGTCAAGCAACAAGAAATTCAGCTGAACACCTCTAGGAATAGTAGGTTGCCGGGAGTTAGCGCTAGTGCCAGTGAGAATTTCTCGTTTGGGCGAGGCTTGACTGCTGACAACACGTATTCAAACACCAACACCACTAGTACTGGATTGAGTCTCGGAGCGTCTGTCCCGGTGTTCCAAGGACTTCGGATTAACAATGCGATTAAGAATAACGAACTCAATCTCAAGGCCGTGACTGCTGACCTTCAGAAAGCCCGTGAAGATGTGAGCGTGGCCGTGGCACAGGCCTATGTTCAGATTCTCTACAACATGGAGCTTTTGGACGTGGCCAGAAATCAGGTCAGCATCGATTCGCTTCAGGTTGAAAGACTTTCGGCCATGGAACTGAGTGGAAAAGCCAGCAAGGTTCAAGTAGCTCAGCAGAAGGCGGCACTTGGGCAGAGTCGTTTGTCTGAGACACAGGCGGCCAATAGTTTACGGTTATCATTACTGGATCTCAGCCAATTGCTGGAACTTCCCGATCCCAAAGGCTTTTCGGTAGTGCGCCCGGTAGTCTCTGTTGATGGCCTGCTTTTAGGCAATCCTGAGGAGATCTACATTCAGGCCGTGGCTAGCAAGCCTTCCATTCAAGCGGAGCAGTTCCGGTTGGATGCGACTGAGTATTCGATTAAAAGCGCCAAAGGAGCTCGCTTGCCTTCATTGATGGCTAGTGGAGGCCTCGGCACTAACTACTACACGATGAGCAGCCATTCCAGCAATCCTTTCGCTGACCAGATCAAGAACAATTTCAGCCAGTATTTAGGCCTAAGTCTCAACATTCCAATCTTTTCCGGATTCCAGACACGGAATCAAATCCGTTCAGCCGAGCTTACGAGGACGAATCAGATGCTTCAATTGGAAAACACAAAAAAAAGCCTTTATAAAGAGATCCAACAGACCTACTACAATGCTGTGGCGGCACAAGAGAAGTTCCGCGCTAGTCTTGATGCCGAAGCTAGCGCCAAGGAATCGTACGAGCTTGTGTTGGCCAAGTACGAGAACGGTAAGGCCAACATTACTGAGTTCAATGAGGCTCGCGACAATTTCATGGAATCTGAATCCAATTTGGCCCGCGCTCGCTACGAATTTCTGTTCTCTGCCAAGTTGCTTGATTTCTACCGAGGGCAGAAGTTGGTCTTTTAAGCATCGTGTGTCGGTGCTCCGTGCGTTAACTAGTGCCTCTCGCGCACCAAAGGCCACCAAGAAACGGGCGGTGAGTGAGTAGCAAGGTTTCACGCACGAAAACGGTTCGCTTCGACAGGCTCAGCGACCACATGAAAGGGCGGTGAGTGAAGGGCAAGGATTTACGCACGGAGACTTCTACTGGGAGACAAACGGATCCGGCTCTGGGGCGTTCTTGTCGTAGGCAAGGATGGTGGCTTTACTGGAAAGGATGTCGAAGCCGTGCTCCGCGAGACTTTGGAGTTCAAATTCTCCAGGATAGACCTCAACAGGGGCGATGAACTCTACCCTCCTTCGGATTCCCTCCACAATGTTCTGCCCATAGGCTCCGCCACCGGTCAGAAGGATTACGTCCACTTTGCCGCACACATCTGCGGCTTCAGAAGCGATATACTTCGCGATGTTTAGAATGAATGCCTCCATCCAAACCTTCGCACGGATGTCTCCTTCCTCCCCACGATGGACAATTTCTTTTAAGTCATTCGTACCGAAAAAGGCCACGGCTCCGCCATGCCCCATCAGTCTGCTCTTGAGCTCCGACTTGGTATATTCCCCGCTAAAGCACAAGTCAATCAATTGAAAGCCAGGGCAAGACCCGACTCTTTCTGGAGTGAACGGTCCGTCTCCACCGACTCCGTTGTTGGTGTCGATTACCTTTCCGTTCCTGTGAAGAGTGACAGTGATTCCGCCACCGATGTGCGCGACAATCGCTGTGATGTCATTCTCTGAATGGCCATGGTCTTTAAGGTAGTGCCTTACAACAGCCCTTGAATTGAGTGCATGGAAGAACGCTCTGCGCTGGAACTCCGGCAAACCTCCTACACGGCATTCCGGAAGCATCTCGTCTGCCATCGGAGGGTCGGCTATGTAAGCCCTGCAAGCCCCGAAAGGCATGCTAACACCTCTAGCATTATTTTTCCGAGTAACCTCCTTGGCCAAATCGTCAGCGATGATCGCACTCAGGTTGCAGGCGTGCCGCCCATATTTACAACTCATCAAGACCTCTCTCATGTCTTCATTGACTGAATATACTCCCGTGACCACAGGCGCAAAAAGTCCACCTCGTGCCATGATGATGTCAATGTTCTGAGCATGAATCCCTTTACTGCGCATGAATGTCCTCACATCATCTCGACGCAGCTTATCCTGTTCCATCACATCCTTGAACCTTGCGAGATCATCGGCCTTATGTACTAGGTTCTCCTCGAACACAAGAACCCCATCCACGAAATAACCAATTTTAGTCGAAGTCGATCCTGTGTCGATTGCCAACAATCGTCCTTTTTGTCTTGTCATGTTCGTTTCGTTTTCGGACAAATTTATCATGCACTGTCAACAAGGCAAAAAATAAGTGGCAGTTCCCAGCCACATTCCGCCAATCCCGTTAATTCGTTGCGAAATTCTGAATATGTCGGTGAAAACCCTTGAATTCTATGGTAGAGCAGGGCGGAGGATGTCAGCGATGGCGGAAGTTTCTATTAGAAATCCATCGTGGCCGTAAGGTGTATCAATCTGGTAATAGCGGGAACCGGGAATCAGTTCGGAGAGTGGTTTCATGTCTTCCGGTGGGAATAGTTCATCGGAAGACATGCAGATGAAGGTACAGTCGGTCTTGATCTGAGACAGGGCAGCAGCGACACCTCCACGGCCACGTCCAACGTTGTTGCTGTCAACCTCGTCACATACATAGAGGTAAGAATAGGCATCCCAGTCTTTGACAAACTTTGAGGTCTGGTGGCGGTAGTACGATCCGACCTTGCCAGCAAAAACGGTGTCATCACTGTCTTCATTCTGCTTGAAAAGTCCTTCCTCGCAACGGTAGGTCAGCAGGGCTATGGCGCGTGCGGCTTTCAAACCTTCCATGCCACCGTTTAGGTCACGGTGCTCCTTGAAAGTTGGGTCAGCAAGAAGGGCCATGCGGCTGGCAGCGTTGAATCCAGCAAGCCACGGAGTCACGCGAGCTCCTGTGGCAATAAAGAATATCTTTCCGAATATGTCGGGACGCATCACCACCCACTCGAAGGACATGAATCCGCCCATTGATGTTCCAATCAATAGGTCAATTTTCTCTATTCCTAGATGCTGCCTCAGAAGATCAAAGGCGCGGACCGTGTCTCTGACCGTAACACGAGGGAACTCGAAATAGTATGGCTTTCCGGTTTTCGGATTCGTGGACGCTGGGCCTGACGAACCACAGGCAGAGCCAAGGACATTGGCGCAGATCACGAAATACTTCTCGGTATCAATCAGTTTGCCGGGACCTACGAGAGCCGGCCACCAACTGCCTTCCGGGTCCGAATCAGCGGTAAGAGCGTGGCATAGCCAAATAACTTTCCTGTCACGAGAATATTCAAAAGGCGAGGTGTGGCAAGTAATCTCCAGATTGTCAATGCTTCCACCAGCTTCGAACTCAAATGTTCCGTTGTGTTTATAGATGTGCTTTATCATTTCCAATAATTAAGTGTTCCGGCATCTACAAGCCAAAACCACCGCAATGCCGATTCGATTAAAGAACGCAAAATTAAGAAAATTAGCGTTGTAAACGTAGAAAATGCTTATTTTTGTCTTCCGAGCCTTAAAGTAATACATCAATCCAGCAGAATCAAGGCTCATAGAAGTTTAAGATGAATAATTGCAGAATAGGTAACGGCTACGATGTTCACACCCTCAAGATGGGGCTGCCAATGTGGCTTTGCGGCATACGGGTCGAGAGTGAAACTGGATTTGTTGCACATTCGGACGGTGATGTGGCAATCCATGCGCTCTGTGATGCGCTTCTGGGAGCAGCCTCGCTTGGAGACATCGGGCTACATTTCCCAGATAATGATGAAAGGTGGAAAGGCATTGACAGCAAGCTTCTTCTAAAGGAAGTGATGAGACTGGTTAGAGCCAAGGGTTACGAACTAGGTAACGCGGACATCACGATAGCTTTGCAGGCCCCGAAACTGAGACCGTACATCGACACTATGCGTTCCACGCTTGCTGAAGTAATTGGGACAGCTGTTGAAAACATCTCAGTCAAAGCCACGACTACAGAGCAACTTGGCTTCGTGGGACGGAAAGAAGGTTGTGAAGTCTGGGCGACAGTCATAATAACGAGAACCTAAATGGCTATTCATGTTGTCACAAGGACTTCTAGTAATTTGTCTTAAAACTAATCGTATAATTAAAGCACTAATATGAGCCCTTTATCAGTAATAATCACAGTTCTGGCGTACTTCGCTGTGATGTTCACAGTGTCATGGATCTCCTCGCGTAACGCTGACAATGCGGGATTTTTCAACGGAGGACGCAAAGCCCCGTGGTGGATTGTGGCAATCGCAATGCTCGGAGCACCGATGTCTGGTGTAACCTACGTCTCCGTACCGGGAATGGTCGGTGTTGGAGGCACAGCGATGGGTTACATGCAAATGGTACTCGGATTCTTCGTTGGCTACATAATCATCGCCTTCGTCCTCACACCTATATTCTTCAAGATGAACATGGTGTCGATCTACCAATATCTTGATGACCGATTCGGGGTCTCCTCACACAAGACTGGAGCGTGGTTCTTCTTTATTTCCAAGATTTTAGGTGCAGCTGTCAGGTTATTCCTCGTCTGTGTGACTCTCCAGCTTATGATCTTCGAGCCGCTTGGACTGCCATTCATCCTGAATGTACTCATCTCCATGGCGATCGTTCTTCTCTACACATTTAGAGGCGGGGTCAAATCCGTAATTTGGACAGACACTTTGAAGACAGTTTGCATGATCGTGTCTATCGTGCTCGCTATCGTCTTCATTGCTAAGGATTTGGGACTAAGCTTCTCAGGCGTGGTACAGACGGTTCGTGAGAGTGCATATTCAAAGATGTTCTTCTTCGATGATGTGAATCATCCTGAATATTTCTGGAAACAGTTCCTTGCGGGCGTGTTTACGGTGATTGCCATGACTGGGTTGGATCAGGACATGATGCAGCGGACGCTGAGCAGCCGCAACGCGAAGGATTCTCAGAAAAACCTCATTACTAGCGGTTTGTTGCAGATTCCCGTGATATTCCTATTCCTTTGTTTGGGAGTTCTTTTGTACTTGTTCGCTGGCCAGAAGGGCATCTCCGAGGTTGGCGACACACTGTTCCCAGCTGTGGCGACAGGCGGTTATCTGCCGACCATTGTTGGTGTGCTGTTCGTGATCGGCCTCGTGTCATGCGCGTTCGCAGCGGGAGGTTCGGCCTTGACTGCGCTGACCACCTCATTCACAGTGGACATCATCGGGACCAAAGGGAAAAGCGAAGAGCAAGTGACCTCCGTCAGGAAAAAAGTGCATCTGCTGATGGCTGTCCTGATGGCAATCGTGATCTTTGTCTTCTATCTACTGAACACGAAATCGGCCATTGATGCCGTCTATAAACTTGCAAGCTACACTTATGGGCCGATCTTGGGAATGTTTACATTCGGGATATTCACGAAGAAGAAGGTCAATGACAAGTGGGTACCGTTAGTGGCCATCATCGCTCCAGTCCTTTGCTTCATCCTCCAAAGCAACTCCGAGAGGTGGTTCGGTGGCTACAAATTCAGTTACGAGCTGCTTCTGTTCAACGCTTTGTTCACGATTTTGGGACTTTGTCTGTTAATTCGAAGAAAAAAGTCGATTTAATTTTGGCAATTCAGGATAAATACCTATTTTTGCAGTCCCGTTGCGAAGATGCACGGGACATCCATTGAGATATGGTGTAATGGTAGCACTACAGATTCTGGCTCTGTCAGTGAGGGTTCGAATCCTTCTATCTCAACTAAAATCCGGCTTTAGCCGGTTTTATGGCTCTTGCCAGGAATGGCGGGGTAGCTCAGCTGGTTAGAGCGTCGGATTCATAATCCGGAGGTCGTGGGATCATGCCCCACTCCCGCTACAAACAAAGAAACTAATTAGACGATAATGGCGAACGCATTTCACTATTCCATCGGAAGGAAGTTCATTCAGGCAGTCAGCGGAGCATTTCTTATAATCTTCCTGCTGCTTCACATGACTATTAACCTGTTCTCCGTCATTGACTCTTTCACAGGCAACTACAACGGACTTGACGGTCTTTTCCAGAAGGGCTGCGATTTCATGGCTCTCCCGATTGTGACCATCATGGTTCCTGTCCTTGCCCTCGGTTTCATCATCCACATCTTCTACGGATGCTGGCTTACATGGAAGAACATCAAGGCACGTGGTGGTTACAAGCGCTATGAGGCTGCAAGCGTTGCTGCCGCTGATTCTTGGTCAGCGAAGAATATGTTCGTGCTTGGTATTGTTATTCTCGGTTTCCTCGCATTCCATCTTACTCACTTCTGGGCAAAGATGCAGCTCGCTATGTTCGTAGGAGCTGAGGAAGGCAATCCTTACGATCTTCTCAACCTCACTTTCGGACGATGGTGGGTGTTGGTTCTTTACCTTGCCTGGTTCGTGGCTATTTGGTTCCACCTTTGCCACGGTTTCTGGAGCATGTTCCAGACAGTTGGTTGGAACAACCAGACTTGGTTTAAGAGACTGAAAGTGATCGGCATCGTGGTCGCCACGCTGATCTTCCTTGGCTTTGCAGTTGTTGGTGTAAACGCATTCCTTCAGGCAAATGCATTGATCTAGTCAAGGACCTTAATGAAATTTCAAGGGCGACCGATTACGGTTGCCCTTTTTGTTATGCTTCCAGCCGGTCGCTGAGCATGTCGAAGCGATTGAGTCTGACAAAATTGATTTACTAATAAACATAAAAAACGAACAACAAAATGAGACAGAAAAAGTTCTTGCTCCCAGAGAGCGACATCCCGACAGCATGGTTCAACATGCAGGCTGTTATGCCGAACAAACCTTTGCCAATCCTTAATCCGGCCACACACGAAGCCTTGAAATCGGAAGACCTCTATCCTATCTTCTGCAAGGCATGTGCAGATCAGGAGCTCAACACAACTGATGAGTGGATACCGATCCCGGAACCAGTTCGCGAGCAGTATGCTGGCTACAGATGCACACCACTTGTGAGAGCTTACGATCTTGAAGAAGCTCTCGGAACTCCGGCTCACATCTATTTCAAGAACGAGAGTGTGTCCCCGGCAGGATCGCACAAATTGAACTCGGCTTTGGCTCAGGCCTACTACGCCAAAGAACAGGGAATCACCAACATCACCACCGAGACTGGAGCCGGTCAGTGGGGTGGAGCACTCTCCTATGCCGCTAAGAAGTTCGGCATTGACTGCGCTGTCTATATGGTCAAGGTTAGCTACCGTCAAAAACCGTACAGAAGGTCAATCATGCAGACTTTCGGTGCTGCAATCACACCTTCTCCGTCCATGTCAACCAGAGCGGGTAAGGACATAATCACCGCTAACCCTAACGATCAAGGCTCACTAGGATGCGCGATTTCCGAAGCTATCGAGCTTGCAGTCACCACTCCTAATTGCAAGTACACACTCGGCTCAGTACTGAACCATGTCTGCCTGCATCAAACAGTTATCGGTCTGGAGGCTGAGAAGCAGATGGAGATGGCCGGAGAGTATCCTGACATCGTGGTGGCCTGCTTCGGTGGCGGATCGAACTTCAGCGGAATCGCCTACCCATTCATGAGGCATACTATTCAAGAAGGGAAAAAGACTCGCTTCATTGCAGCGGAACCATATTCATGTCCTAAGCTCACAAGGGGTAAATTTGAATATGACTTCGGCGACGAGGCCGGTATGACTCCGCTTCTGCCGATGTACACCCTCGGTCATGATTTCAAACCAGCGACCATCCATGCCGGAGGACTCCGCTACCACGGAGCTGGTGTGATAATGTCACAACTGATGAAGGACGGCTATATGGAAGCTGTGGACATCGAACAGACCGATGCGTTCAAGGCCGGAGTACTCTTCGCCCAAACTGAGGGAATCATCCCGGCACCAGAATCCTGCCATGCGATTGCCGCGACCGTCAATGAGGCGCTCAAGTGCAAAGAGACTGGTGAAGAGAAGACAATCCTGTTCAACCTTTCCGGACACGGTTTCGTGGACATGAGTGCCTACGATCAGTACCTCTCCGGTGAGATGCAGAACTATCACGTCTCAGATGCGGATCTCGCCAAGTACATCAAATCTGCTGACGCGCTGAACAAGTGATCACAAAAGCGCGGGCAACCTTGGGGCCCGTGGCGGATAACTCACTGAATTTCAAGTAAAAGAGCGATGTTCTATAGTCCAAAGTGACTATAGAACATTGCTCTTTAACTTTATAATCAATCACTTACTCAACATAGCAAATAATTGGATCTACCAAATTAGGCAACCAACTACCGAGAAAACACGAAAACAACACTCGTTCTAAAATTTGGATTCTTACAAATTTATGCCTACATTGCGCACTGGTAAAAATATTTTATAAAAAACATCCTCAATAATAGAAAACCTTTACATAAACACGCATATAACTAATAACCTAATTTTAAATAAATCTCAATTATGAACAACATTATCAAACTTTTCATTGCATTGGCGTGCGTCTGTGTGGTCTCCTGCGCCAAGGACAGTTTTGAATTAGCCCAAAGCGGACCGGAAGATGGGAGCTCCGTCTTGGACGATGAGAATCAAGTAGCTACAAAAAACGCAATAACAGATGTTACCTCCACAGTAAAAAGTCGGAAGGTCTTGGCAAGCGATGTGCCTACCATTATTAAGAACCAACTTGGCATAAATGAGGCACGGAGCAGCTCGCACTATTCGCTCAACACCATCCAGAAAAACGGGAATCCGATGCTACATATTGTCAACTACGATGAGGGAGGCTGGGCGATCATCGCTGGAAACGAAAGGGAGGAGAATCAGATTCTTGCCATGAGCGATGTCGGACATTTCGATCCCGACAACATCACAAATTCCAATGTGGCGTTCTGGTTCGCGATGCAGCTCGAACAGATGGAGGCAGTCGAATTTGAGGATGACCTAGTGGCTAATATGAACGGCAACAGTGATGTGTCCGTAAATTCAATCCCACCATTCGATGATGAATATGTTTGGGTAAGGCTTCCCTTGGAACCGATAGTGACGACAACCATTGAAGAAGTAGGACCTCTATTGACAACTAAATGGGGACAAGGGTATCCTTGGAATTATAATTGCCCGTACTTCCCGGAGAGTGGTAAAAGAGCCCCTACGGGCTGCGTGGCCGTTGCCGTGGCGCAATTACTGTACTATTATCATTTCCTCTTGGGTATTCCTAGCGGCCTCTACCATAGCATCGTTCCAAGCTATACTAAACACGGTAATTATTACACATCCAGTGTTACAAGATCTGATTACCAAGCCAATTCAAGCAGATGGGAAGAAATGGCAAAGACATATCGCTCACGATGCTTATCTACTGATTATGTCGGAGACTTTATGATTGACATCGGAGAAAGAGTGGACATGACATATGAAGAAGATGGTAGCAGTGCCACTGATCAAAAAGCTAAAGATGCCTTCTTCGCTTATGGGCTTTATTGTAGTCTAGAAGACTACAGCCCATCAAAAGTGATATCTTCATTAAATAAACGTAAACCTGTATATATTGGAGCTAAATATAATACAAGAAAAGCAGGACATTCATGGGTAATAGATGGCTACAAATGTTACAGTAAGAAAACAGACACACCTTATAAATGGGTAACCATGCCACCTGATTCTCTACAATTCTATGATAACTTGAATTATGATTATGTCTTGAACCTAATGGATAAGGAAAGATTTTATCCTGATGTATATGAGGGACAAATTGACCATTACTATAATTATCACGATACTTACTACCTAAAAATGAACTGGGGAGGCAACGGTGCATATGATGATGGCTCCGATTACACTACGAATCCAGATTCTTGGGTTGCGGGAGCATATACATTTAATTCGAAAGCTAAAATCATTCATGATTTCAAGCCAAAAGACTAACACTCTACAAGATGAAAAACAAACTAAATCTTATACTACTAATATTGCTGGGGTTTCTTCCCTCCTGCATCGAGTACGTCAACATGGACAGCGGGAAGGAGATGCCGGTAGTGGTGAACTGTGTGTTGACTAGGGGCACGGTACAGACGCTTCGGCTTTACCGGATGAGGGTACTCTCGGAGACCGGGAACGTTCCGGTCGAGGATGCGACGGTTTTTCTGCAGGGGAAGAACAATAACGGAGACTTTCAGAACGTAGCGGAATTTCATCGGACTGAAGGGATAAACTGGGAGGCCAAGTTCCAACCGGAGTACGACACCGACTATAGTCTGCTTATCAAGGTTCCTGGGAAAGAGGACATCACTGCCACGACTCGATTTCCGGAGGATCTTCGGCTTATACAATGCTGTAGGTTCGCCACCTTTGTAGCGGACACAGGAATGATTGGAAGTTTTCCTCGAGGGTACGGCATGCACACGGCAGAGGTTCGAAAAGGCAAATACTACACAGAATGGAACGGACGCAGAAAAGAAAATGGGGAGGCTTTCAAGGCCTACATTCAAGTGTCTGAAAACCCGTGCAAGATTTGGGTATTCTCCCACGTGGACACAACATCCGTAAGTCCCGGAAGGAATAAGCTGAATCTTTTTAATGAGGAACAATTTCAATTCTCAGGCTCTGACCAGCCATTTTCAAAATACATTGCGACCAACCATCCCGGAGCCGACCGGTTCAACATAACACCTGGCAGGCTTGCCGATCTGAACTACTGGAACAGACCAGACAAGATATACGATCAAAACATCAGTCAATGGTGTCTTTACCTATGTCCAGATGTTCCTCTCTTTGACGGATTTGTGAGGATTGACCACCCAGAAAACTTCAGAAACGGGTTAACCGAAGATAATCTCAAGAACAGCTACTATTATTCCGACAGAAGTTTTTTCATCGGAGGTGACTATTCAGATCAACACCATGCCTACGTCATAGATGATTATCCTTTTCTGCCCCTCATCATAGACAATCGGTCATTCCTAAATGAGGTTCATTTCGTCTCAGACGAATATGACACCTACCTTCGCGAGATGTATGTCAAACTTCAAAACAGAAATGATTTCGTCTTGTCGTCCTATGACTATAATAACGTCTATTCAAACATAAACGGCGGAGTCGGAATATTCGGAGCTGACAACATCACGTGGGATATGG
The DNA here is from genome assembly GCA_002297815.1 of Bacteroidales bacterium UBA755. Taxonomy (GTDB): domain Bacteria; phylum Bacteroidota; class Bacteroidia; order Bacteroidales; family UBA932; genus Cryptobacteroides. The sequence continues at coordinate 57,529 of DBKH01000101.1, forward strand.
AGGAAACTGTGGGCAGAATCTCACGCAAAGGGTACCTTATCTGGGAAGAGCTTTGCCCCAATGCACCAAGTGAAACCGACTAATCAATAGGACATAAGCATTATGCCACACAAAATACTCACAATCATAGTTGTCGGCCTTGCCACATGCTTTCAAGGGCACGCCCAGCAAGAGAAGATCGACACACTCAACGCTGCTAGCATCTCGGCTGACAAAAAAGTTGTCAGGACTGGAGAACGCATCGTTAGGCCTGCCGAGTTTCTAGGCATCACTAGCGCGGTCGGAACTGGAGATGTGATCAAATATATTCAGACACTGCCGGGAATCTCGACTGGGGCGGAAGGTTCGTCTGCGATCTACGTCCGAGGGGGCAACCTCGGCAGCAACCTCATCACATTGGACGGGGTGCCGATCTACGGAAGCAGTCACCTGCTGGGATTCACATCGGCATATTCACCGGACATCGTGTCAGAGACTTTGTTCCAAGTCGGGGGATTCACCTCCGAGGAAGGCAACCTGACTGCATCGCACATCAGCGTCAAAAGCAAGGACGGGAACTTCGATAAGTTCTCCGGCAAGGTGTCCGTCAGCAATTTTCTTCTGGGAGGAAGCGTATCGACCCCATTGATAAAGGATAGACTGTCATTCATTGGCTCGCTCAGAATCAGCCCGATAGGAGCTGAGCTTTCAGCCATGAAGGGAATGACAGAAGCCCTAGACAGCGTCAGCGGAATCAAGGCGACATCCTACGATGCCTACGGTAAGCTGAAATGGAAAATCAACCGCAGACAAAGCCTCTCGTTCAGTGTCTTCAATAGCCTTGACTCTTACGGCTACAGGTACGGCACCGACTCCGATGAAAGGATGAGATGGGGCAACTTGATCTCTACACTCGGCCACGAGTATTCCCCTGACGGCAATCTTTTCCTTCGCAGCAGCCTATCATACAACAGTTTCACCAACTACCAGGCGATGCGTAAGACCTTGGGAGGAGAGGACAACAGCCTTGGAATGCGCAGCTCGTTGGAAGAGCTAACCCTTCAGTCAACCGTAAGCAATACCTCTCGAACCGGAACCTCGCTACAAGGTGGAATCAAGGCGAGACTGGCCCGTTTCGCTCCTGGATCTTCCAGCGCCTACACGGATGAACTCATGAAACCTGTCAGCTCCGCAAGCGAATCAGACATCGTCCGGACACTTCTAGTTACCGCCCATGGACAGATCGAAAAAGGGAAAGAGAACCACTATCTGATGAGATTGGCCGGAAGGATTAACATGTTCCGCTCATGGAGGCTCCATGACCACAGCAGCGACAAAACCTATTTCACACCGGAAGCTAGCCTGCTCGGCAGGGTAAACCTCTCCCAATGGATGGGAATCGAAGCGACTGCTGACTGGACAGCCCAGCATTATCACACGCTTGAGGGCATTCCGCTCGGCTGGTCACTAGACATGACCGTACCTTCGGACATCGACCTCGCTCCGGAAATGGCACTGCAAGGCTACGCGGGAATATTCATGACTAAAGGGGACCACCGTCTCACGCTCGGTGGCTACTATAAGGCCATGTCGGACCTCATCTTCTTTGCTGACGCGACCCAAATCTTCAGCTCAGCGGCTGCAGGATGGAGGCACGGCATCAAGACCGGCAGCGGTCTTTCAAGAGGCCTCGAAGCCCTTTATGAATATGATTCCGAGCGTTTCCATGGGCGCCTCGCCTACACCCTCTCCAAGACGGACAGGACCTTTGAGGAAGTCAACAACGGTGTCACGTTCCCGGCCAAGTTCGACAGAAGGCACATCCTCAACGCAACCGCTGAATATGCCATCTCGAAACAAGAGCACCGCGAGTTCGGAGTGAACACTTTCTTCACCTACCAGTCCGGACACTGGGCCACGGTACCTGAAGGGCAATATTCAGGAAGCCTGATCCATGGAGGAGATGACATCACAATCGACTATTTCACCACAATCCATAACCGCCAGATGCCAGCTTTCATCCGCTGGGACATCGGAGCGTTCTTTCGTTACGGAATCGGTACTAAACACCCTGGCACTCTGAATCTTGGCATCTACAACGTCCTCAACCGTCACAATGCCTACAGCATCACCTACGACACCAACGAGCGTGTATGGAAGCAAATGAGTCTATTCCCGATCATGCCAAGCATCAGCTGGACGATGTCCTTCTAAAAACGGACAGTTTCGAAAAGACTGTGACATAGTTAAACTTTACATCGCTCACAGTAGTCTATTTCCAAGCCCCGAAGGGCCTCTGTTCTGAATTTTGGTAACGTGCAAAATTCAGGTTAGAGGCCCTTCGGGGCTTTGCCTAAGCAGATAAATAACTTAAGCACCACGGAATAAATTCGATAAAAACCCCTCGTAAAATTTCCAACTGAAACGTGCATTCGTTATCTTTGTAAACAGATGAGAAACGACTATGTTCTACAAGCTTATAGAAAGGAAAAGAGACGAATGGCTGAAATCCGATGGCTGCACGGTAGGAAATCTTACTCGATATATTGAAGAGAAAGGGAAACTTCGCGACGCCCAGATTGAGGCCGTCAAAACGTACTTGTTTCTGAAAATTAAATGTAAGAATAAGCCTCTTTGGCAATTGTTCTCTTCCGGAATGTTCAACAGTGTTGACCTGAGCGAGACCGAACTCACCCAGAAAACAAGGAGTTTCATGGAAAAGAATTCAGCTGCGCAGGCATTGTATGAATATTCATTGCTAAAAGATAGAAACGGTAAGCAGATAGCACCTGAACTTGAGAAAGAGATTCGCTTCAGACCTGAAAGCATCGACTACGAAAGTGTGTTCAAAAATTTGTTCTATAATGTAAGTTACACTGACTACATTTTCAGTCTTCCGATGGGGGCTGGAAAGACTTTCCTCATGTCAGCGATAATCTACCTGAACCTCTACTTTGCACTCAAAGATCCTGATGCTAAAGAAATCGCGCACAACTTCCTGATCTTGGCGCCCTCAGGACTGAAATCCTCTATTGTGCCCAGCCTCAAACACATCGTTGAGTTTGATCCGACGTGGGTGATTCCTGACCCCGCTGCCTCACAAATCAAAAGAATCATCAGTTTCGAGGTGCTGGATGAATCCAAAAGCGCCCGAAAAAGCAACATAACCAGGAACCCCAACGCCCGTAAGATCAGTGCGCACCAACCTTTTGACACATTGATGGGACTTGTAGCCGTGACAAATGCCGAAAAAGTCATACTCAACAAGATGGACAAAGCAGAGGATAGTGGAGTTTTGGACACGATGGACTTGCAGGAAATCAAGCAGGCTAATGAGTTGCGTGAAATCATTGGCCGGATTCCAAACCTAGCTGTCATCATAGATGAGGTCCACCATGCGACAGACGGAGAGATCAAGTTGCGCAAGGTCGTGACGGAATGGGGAAAGCTCAACAGTTTCAACTCAATCCTTGGATTTTCCGGCACACCTTATCTTGAAAAGGCAGAAAATGTGCCTTTGGCCAATGGTTTGTCAATCAAGAACACAGACATAACAAACGTTGTCTATCACTATCCATTGATCGAAGGTGTCGGCAATTTCCTCAAACGTCCAGTCATCCGATTTGCCGACAACGAGCAGACGGAAATCATTCGGAACGGTGTCACAGACTTCATGAATAGTTACAAAGACACTGAATATCCAAACGGAGCATGCGCCAAATTAGCCATCTACTGTGGCAAGATCGAAAATTTGGAAGAGGTTGTCTATCCTCTTGTAGCCCAGATTGTGTCCTCTTTTGGACTGAATCCAACAGAGGCGCTCCTGAAATACCATGGCGGCAACAAGTCCTATCCCGTTCCAGAAGGTTCAGAGGTTTCGTTCTCCACCCTTGACAAGCCATTTTCCAAAGTCAGGGTTGTTCTTCTTGTACAAATAGGCAAAGAAGGCTGGGACTGCAGAAGCCTCACCGGAGTAATATTACCCCAAAAAGGAGTTTGCCCAACGAATATGGTTCTCCAGACAAGCTGCCGGTGTCTAAGGGAAGTTCAGCACAATGCTGACGAAACAGCCATAATATGGCTGAATAAATTCAATGCTGACACACTCAACAAGCAGTTGAGACAACTGCAAAACATTACACTTGAAGAGTTTAGAAAAGCTGGAGAAAAGAGCGGACACATCATCAGAAGAGTTTCAAGAATGGATGTGTTGAAACTTCCGGAAATCAGTTACCATCAGCTCAGGATAAGCTACGGCAATGAGGTTGTCCAGAATCAGGCAAACACTCAGGAAAGACTAGAGTCCCCAAACATCCTCGTCAGCGCTGATGCCAGCCTTATTCAGGAACAAGACCTGACTGGAAAGATATTGGATGTTTACAAGGACAATGAAACCTCTGTCGAGCAAACTACGTTCAACGACTGGATTTACAGGATTCACAAGGAAAGTTTTGGCGCGCTTACAATCAACGAACTGTATCGGTACCATGGCAGCCTTGAAAAAATCTTCAAAAGGATAACCATCCCTTATGGGGAATATTCAGCATTAAGCCCTGAATATGACCATGATGCCATCCGCTCGTTGATAAGGCAGGCTTTCGTCCCATCAAGGACTTTGACCGTCCATGAGGAAATTGTGCCAGAAGACGCTAAACTACTTAGAATAGACAACCTTAGCGACATTGTTAACGCATCAGATTCTGACATTTACTATCCGGATGCGGAAGCCGTAGAAGAGATCCTGGCCGAAGACAAAAAGCCAGCGCCACCGGAGCTCTCTCCCCAGGAGAAAGCCGCCATGGAATTGCTGGCCAAACGAGGCATTGTGATGTCTGATCTTTCAGAAAAACATCCTGAACGAAACCAGACCTACCACTACCTTCCTTACCATTTTGACAGCGGACTTGAGAAGAGCGTTTTCACGAAAGAGCTTCTTCCCCTCATCAAAGAGAAGAAAATTGAGGTCTATTTCAACGGGGACGACACTCTGACGGAATTCAAGATCAACTGCTATAGGAAAAGCGGTGAAAAGTGGGAATATCTCGGCAAATATATTCCTGACTTTCTTATGATTAGCAGAACCACGGAGGGAAATATTCACAAAGTGGCCATCATCGAGACAAAAGGAGAGGGCTTCGCATCGAAGTTCAACGACCGGAAACACTTCATGGAGAAATATTTCATCCCCATGAACAATTCTGAGTTCGGCTACGACAAGTTCAGGTTTGTTTACCTTGAGGACACTCTGGACAGGGGAAGCAGACTATCTTTATTGAACAGGACCATCACAGAATTTTTTAAGGATTAAACATATCGAGAAATGGCAGTCAAATATATTCCATACTACCCGGAACCAATTGAGGGGCAGGCTATTCTTGACAATTTTACAAGAACACGCAGAGCCTTGAAGTACAAAGACAACGGTGAAGTGTTCACGCACATCCAACGTGGGATGCCACTGTTTGAGGTTGAAAAGATTGAAGAAGTCGGGAGCAATCCTGATGACAATCTTGTGATAAGAGGAGAATGTCTTTCAGCATGCGCCTACCTTAAAGACAAGGGAGAGACCGTGGATCTGGTCTACATTGACCCTCCATTCGCCAGCGGTGCGGACTATTCTAAGAAAGTTTACATCAGACGGAATCCTCAAGTGGCCATAGCAATAAAAAAAGCCGAGGAACAAATACTTGTGAAAGGTTACCAAATGCAAGAGAACGACATTAGGCATGTCGCCGAACCAGAAGCAGAATATTCTGAAATTGCTTTGGATGAACTGAAATCCTTCGAAGAGAAGATGTACGGGGACATCTGGGACAAGGAACGTTACCTCAACTGGATGTACGAGAATCTGACCGCGATCAAGGCCGTGATGAGTGAGAATGCCAGCATCTACGTGCATCTGGACTGGCACATAGGGCATTACGTGAAGATTCTAATGGATGAGATTTTCGGGGAGGAGAATTTCTCTTCTGAAATCATTTGGAAGAGAACCACGTCTCATGCCCAAAAGGAAGGATTCGCTGTTGTTTACGACTCGATTTACGTCTACACAAAGAACGCAGACGATTACATCTGGCACAGCCAATATACACAGCATTCTGACGAGCATGTAAAGAAGTATTATTCCAATATTGATGAAAACGGACGGAAATATGCCCTAGATAATTTAACTGCACCTGGCATTGGAGGAGCGCGCTCATTTTTCGGAAAAACCCTTGATCCACCGGCAGGAACACATTGGAGATATTCACAAGAAAACATAGACAAGCTCTGCAAAGAAGGACGAATTGTGATGACCGGCAACAACCGTCCACGCTATAAACGGTATCTTGATGACTTGAAAGGCAGTGTCATCAGTGCTCTTTGGGATGATATTCCCCCTGTAAATTCTCAGGCGCAGGAAAGAGAGGACTACGCCACTCAGAAGCCGGAGGCGTTGCTGGAAAGGATCATCAAAGCGAGCAGCGACGAGGGGATGGTCGTAGCAGATTTCTTCGGAGGGAGCGGGGTGACGGCCGCTGTGGCAAACCGCCTCGGAAGACGGTTCATCCACTGCGACATCAACATAAACAGCATCCAGACAGCAAGAGACAGGCTTAAAGCCGCTGGAGCCGGATTCGATGTACTGGAAGTCAAAGACGGAATATCCCTGTTCAGGAACCCAGTCCAGACAATGGACAAACTAAAGAGCTTGATTCATGGATTCAGGGAAGAGGCTGGACTCAACCCTCTTTGGTCTGGAACCATAGAGGATCTGGAATCCGGGTGGATGCCTGTACACCTCCCGAATCTCTTGGACAGTTCATCCAGAGTGCTGGACATCAGTGCCATCGCTCCAATCATAAAGGAAGCCATCCCGGAACTCCCGGATGACACCAAAAAGGTAATCGTTTACTACATTGACATCCATGACCGTCATGAGTTAGAAAAGTACATCAAGGAGAGCAACAACACTTTGATTGAGGTTGAACTTAGAGATCTGAAAAGAGTTTTGGATGATGTGGTTGCCGAGGACACTGTCAGATTCAACGTCCAAAAGAGCACAGATGGTGTTCTGAACATCTGGAAAGTTGACATCCAGTCTTTCCACAGCGACAGAGTCTGGCGGAAGATTGATGAAGTGAACGAGAAGGCAAGGCAGCAGTATCTTGTAGAAGTCTCAAAAGGTAAAAACATAGAATTCAATCCTATCCTTCTGAGTGAGGAAGGCTTGGAAGCAATTGAGATGCTGAGTCTTGATTGTACCTCAGCTGACAAGTCCGCACCTTGGCATAGTGATTCTGAAATCAAGATCGACAGGCTCGGCTACGTGATAAAGAATGGGAAGAAAACCAGTTCTTTCTGGGACGGGAGCATAACATCCGATGAACGCCCCTTGCGCCTAAAAATCCGTAACATCTGCGGAGATGAAAGCATTTTTCTGTTTCCCCGGTAATCTTTCCAGAGCCACGAAGGGTCTCTAACCTGAATTTTGCACGTTACCAAAATTCAGAACAGAGACCCTTCGTGGCTTATAAGAGATTATGGAAAATCAACTACTATTCTTTCTCCGAATTTTATATCGGGAGGGTCTTCTGGCGAAGCCAGGCGGCGACTTCCTGGGAGAGGCGTGGGGATAGGGTGCGGTAAACTCGCTCGTTGTAGGCATTTAGCCAGTCGATTTCGGAGTGGTCGAGGAGGTCTTTCAGCAGAATAGAGGTGTCGAAATGACAGAGAGTCAGTGGCTCAAAACGAAGCCAGTGGCCGAAATCATTTTCACCTGCATCGACACAAAGAATAAGGTTCTCGTGACGGATGCCGAATTTGCCTTCCCGGTATATTCCCGGCTCGTCACTGGTGATCATTCCCGGAAGAATGGCCTGACGGTTGAAGTTCTGGCGAATATCCTGCGGCCCTTCGTGGACATTAAGATAGAAACCGACACCGTGGCCGGTTCCGTGGCCGAAATTGCGCTTGGCGTTCCATAGCGGCTCACGGGCCAATACATCCAATTGACAACCAGCGGTTCCTTTTGGGAAAACGGCTTTGGACAAGGCTATATGGCCTTTCAAGACCAATGTGTAGTCCTCCTTCTCTAGTTGCGAGCAAGGCCCTAGCGGAATAGTTCTGGTGATATCCGTGGTTCCGAACAGGTACTGCCCTCCGGAATCGCAAAGGTAAAGCCCCTCAGCGTAGATCTCAGCCGAACCCTCCTCAGGCGTAACGTAGTGAGGCAGAGCCGCGTTCGGGCCGTAAGCGGAGATTGTCTCGAAACTCTCGCCACGGAACCCTTCGATTTCCGAACGAAGCTCGTGCAACTTCAACGAGGCTTCATATTCATTGATCGCATCGCCCGCCTCGACAGACGTCTGCAACCAGTGGAGGAAACGCTCCATGGCGATGCCGTCCTCAAGGTGCGCCTCTTTCATTCCAGTGATCTCCACATCGTTTTTGACGGATTTGCGCAATCCGACCGGGGAGGTGCCGAAGACGATAGACTGTGGCGAATTGTCCTTCAAAATACTGTACAGATTGTAATTCAAAGTCGTCGGATCAACAAACAGAGTCTCGATGTAACTGCCGTCCACAAGGTTTGAAAGTGCGGTCTCCACATCAGAATATTCTTGAATGTTCACTCCGTCCGCGATCAGCTCGTGGAAACTGTCCTCGGTCTCGTCATCCTCATCAGGTGTTGGACCTTTACGTGCAAACCAAAGCACATTGTCTTGAGTGACAAGCAGGTACGACATTACAACAGGATTGTAAGCCACATCTTGTCCACGGACATTCAGCATCCAGGCAATCTCGTCCAAAGCCGTGAGAAGAATCGCATCGTAGCCTTTTTCCGCCAACCATTTACGCAGCCAACGGATTTTCTGCTCCCTTGACCAGCCGACCTGCTCAGGGCCAAGTGTAATGATTGGAGTCTGAGGAATCTCCGGACGGTCTGTCCACAAAACTTCCAGCATGTCGGGGACGTTGACAAAACGGACCTTCTCCCCAACCGCTTCCTGAATGTCCCTCACGGAAGAAGCTGTCATGCAAAGCCCATCAACCGCTACGCAGACTTCATCAAAATCCGCAAAATGTCCGGCAAGCCATTCAGGAATAAGCACTTGACCAGGAACACGTGTCTTATGCAGCTCAGCTCCAGCCTCCGGAAGCTGCTTCGAAGCCTGGATGAAATAACGTGTGTCCGTCCAAAGTCCGACATGGTCCTCAGTGATGACCAAATCTCCTTCTCCCGTGTAGCCAGAAAGCCAAGCCACCTGATGCCAGCGCGCTGCGGAATATTCACTATTGTGCGGGTCATTCCCCGTCACGATGATGGCATCCCACCCTTTCGAGCGCATCATCGCCCGAACCGACTCAATCCTTTCTTTGAATATGCTCATTGACTCAAATGGATTATTATGAATATGATTCCAAATACCAATCGTTACAAATATATAGTTAAAACTGAAATAATCCTACAAACATCAATGTATCTGTTTTTACAAAAAAGTAAAAAAATTGTATCGATTTATACATTTTCGCATTGATATTTGAAAAAAAATAAATATCTTGTGTCTCTCTTTGGTATAGAATCCGTTTACGCCTGGACTTCTAGAATCCAGAGAAAATAATAATACAACCAATAAAAACGTACTGTATGAACAAAAAAATCGCAGCAATCCTTGCTTTGCTTTTTCTAAGCGCAGTTGTCGCCTTTTCTCAAAACATACAGGTCAAAGGAACAGTCACCGATGCAAATGGTGACCCCGTACCTTTCGCCTCTATTCAGTTGAAAGGCACAAAAACAGGCACCTCCACGGACGAGAACGGCAGTTACACCTTCACCGCTCCGTCCAATGGAACACTAATCTTCAGTTCCATCGGCTACAGCACCGCAGAAGTTCACATTAATGGGAAACTTGTCGTTGACTGTGTGCTCAACCAAGACACCGACTATCTTGACGACGTTGTCGTAGTGGCTTACGGTGTAGCGAAGAAAGAATCCATCGTGGGTGCAGTCTCACAGGTAAACTCAAAGGACATAGAGAAACGCTCGACATCCAGTGTGTCTGCCGTTCTGGAAGGATCAGCCCCTGGTATCCGCGTGAACAACTCCTACGGAGAGCCTGGAAGCGACGCAAGCATCCGGATCAGAGGATTCGGATCCATCAACGGAACGAACGCTCCTCTCTACGTGATGGACGGTGTGGTCTATGGCGGCAACATCTCCGACCTGAACCCTCAGGACATCGAGAGCATCTCCGTTCTCAAGGATGCCTCTTCGGCAGCACTCTACGGAAACCGCGCATCCAACGGTGTCATCCTCATCACTACAAAAAAAGGAAAGGACGGAAAAGTCTCAATGACAGCCAACATCAACCAAGGTGTTTACCAGAGAGGTATCCGTGAATATGATTCTATGAACGCTGACGAGTGGATGGAGACTATGTGGACTACCTACCGCAACGGTATGATGAGCGACCCGGCTCTCAACAAATCCCTTGAGGAAGCCACGGCTCTGGCACGGAAGGATTTCATTCCTGTTATAGCAAAGTACAACATTTACAACAAAAGTGACGAGGAATTGTTCGATGCCAACGGAAAACTCACCGGCACCGTCAAGTCTCTGATCGCTGAAGACCTTGACTGGTTCAAGCCGATTGAAAGGCTTGGCTACAGGCAGGAGTACAACATGAGCGCAAACGCTGCCTCTGAGAAATCAAGTTTTTATCTGTCAGCCGCTTATCTTGATGAGAAAGGTTATGTAAAATCATCCGATTTCTCCCGTTTCAACGGACGAGCCAACGTGAGCGTTACACCTCGCAAATGGATCAAGGTCGGAATGAATCTGGCTGGATCGTATCAAGAAAGCAATTTTACAGACACGGACGGCAATAGTTCCTACATCAATCCGTTCTACTACTCACGCTTCATGGCTCCGATCTATCCTGTTCATCTTCACGATCTCAGTTCCGAGAAAGGAGACTACATTCTAGACGGAAGTAACAACAAGCAATATGACGATGGCAACAGCCGTGGGCAAAACGAGAACCGCCACATCGCATGGGAACTTGAGGACAATTTGGCTAAATCCTACCGTACAACACTCAACGGACAGCTCTATGCTGACATTAAGTTCCTCAAGGACTTCACATTCTCCATCAAGGGAGACATGAGCATGCGCAACAACGAGGCTCACACTTACAACAATGCCGTGATAGGTGATGGAGCAGGCAGCAACGGACGCGCCTCACGAACGCTTTATCGTTACTTGAGCTATACTTTCCAGCAGCAGCTTACCTGGCAACGCGCTTTTGGAGAGCACAATGTGGATGCACTCCTTGGTCATGAGAACTATTATTACCACTACAACTATCTCTACAATTACAAAACAAACCAGACATTTCCTGGACAGACCACCCTCAACAACTTCTCAGAAATGACCACGATGACAGACTACTACAATGATGTCCGCAGTGAGTCCTATCTGGCCCGTGCACGTTACAACTTCGCAAACAAGTACTTCGCTGAAGCATCTTTCAGACGTGACGGTTCGTCAAGATTCCATCCTGATCACCGTTGGGGTAACTTCTGGTCAGTGGGAGGCAGCTGGGTTCTCTCAAATGAAGACTTCATCAAGGCTATTCCTCAAATCAACTCACTGAAATTCAGAGCATCTTATGGAGAGGTAGGAAATGACCAAGGTGTCGGATACTACGCCTACATGGCACTTTATGCTATGGTTCAGAACGGAGGTAAGGGTGGAGCCTACAAGTCCCAGAATGATGCCACCAACATCAAGTGGGAAACAGCCGCCTCCTGGAGCGCTGCTCTTGAAGGCCGCTTCTTCGACCGCTGGAATGTGTCTCTTGAATATTACGACAAACGTACCCGTGACCTTCTGTTCAGTGTCTATCAGCCACTTTCCGCAGGTGCTACATCCACTAGTTCCGCTGTTTCCACAATCACACAGAATCTTGGTTCAGTTTCCAACAGAGGTATAGAGATCGCCACTGATGTCGACGTGATCCGCACGAAGGATTTCAAGTGGAACCTTAATATGAACGCGACCATCGAAAGGAACAAAATCATCACTCTTCCTGAACAGAACAGGGAAGAAGGAATACTTTCTGGAAACTATAAATATGCCGAAGGGCACAGCATGTACGAATTCTTCACCTATCAGTTTGAAGGAGTGGACATGATGACCGGACGTTGCCTCTATAAGATTGACGAAGAGGCTTTCTACGTAGGTATACCAGCTGAAGGTGAGACTAGAAAACAGCTCCCAGAAGAACATCATGTCAACATCAACGGCAAGGACTACACTACTTATGTGACCTATGCCAAGAGAGACTGGAGTGGTTGCGCCCTTCCTAAGATCTATGGCAGTTTCGGGACCTCGTTCAGCTACAAAAATTTCTCTCTCTCCGCCCTCTTTACATACTCTTTGGGCGGCAAGATGTACGACAGTTCCTACGCTTCTCTGATGTCCGCAAGCACAAACGTTCATCAACTTCATAGAGACCTGCTCGGATCATGGACAGCGGCTCCTTCAGGAATGACAGAGACATCCTCAGACCGCATCAATCCTGACGCTCTTCCTGGACTCAATTCTTACTACAACCAGTATAACTCATCCATGTCAACCCGTTGGCTTCATAGTTCAAATTATCTGGTGTTCAAGAACCTCACCGTGTCTTACAACATTCCTTCAAGAATTACTCGCATGATTGATATCGCTGGCGCCTCAGTAAACTTCAGTGCTGAAAACCTCTTCACTTTGACAGCACTAAGAGGAATGAACCCTCAACAAAACTTCACCGGCAGCAGCAGCAACGTGTTCACAACCGCGCGTGTCTTCTCGTTGGGACTCAACATCAGACTGTAAAAAGCTTTAAATCACGGACAAAATGAAAAACATACTTAAAATATCCATCGCGGCCCTGTTAGGTATCATGCTTATAGCTTCCTGCTCAAAGGACTACATGAACACCACCCCGACGAGTTCTACCGCGACACCTACTATCTTTGAGAGCACTGAAAATGCGGCCCTTGCGGTTAACGGCATCTGCAAACTCATGTCAAGGCAGTATCTCAGCTCGCAAGGTTTCAACGGGGAGGGAACAATCAAGTTATATACCGGTGAATATTCTGGAGATAACCTCATCGTAAACCTGCCAGGTTGGGCTTCCGTCATCAATGCAACAATGCATGACAACAAGACCAGCATCTACAATTACTTCAATTGGTACTACTACTACATGTTGATCGGCAACGCCAATGCCATCATACTCAACATTGACAACGCTAAAGGAGACGAGACTGAAAAACAGTTCATCAAAGCACAGGCCTTGTCATTCAGGGCTTACAGCTACATGATGCTGCTTCAGGTTTACTGCGTTCGTTGGGGAGATTCCAGCAATGGAGCCGCTGATGGTGTAGTGCTTCGTCTTGACACATCAACAGACGAGATGCCACTCAGCACCATGGCCGACTGCTACAAGCAGATTTATGATGACCTTGATGAGGCAATAACCCTTTTTACCACATCGGAATTGAAACCAGAGTCTGATGACAATTACTCTCCGAACATTGACATGGCCTATGCCACATACGCACGCGCTGCCCTCAACAGACAGGACTACGCAAAGGCGTTGGAAATGGCGGCCAAGGCCCGCGCTGACCATCCTTTGATGTCCAACAGTGAATACAAGAGCGGTTTCAGCGCTCCAAACAATGAATGGATCTGGAGTTGCTACGGCTCGGCCGATGAGACTCTGTTCTACTACTCTTATTTCGCCTACATGAGTTACAATTCTTCGGCATCAGCTGTAAGAACCTATCCTAAGTGCATCAGCAAGGACATTTACGATAAGATTCCTGAGACAGATATCCGTCGCGGAATGTTCCTTGATCCTAAGGATTATTCCTACACAAAGTCAACAGGCCTGGCCGATCCTAAGAAAGGCGGTAAGGAACTGGATGCTTATGCAAGATCCTTGTATCCTGATATTCAGGCAAGTGCTAAGGTCTATGCCTACATGAACTTCAAGTTTGCCAATTCATCTCAGCCGGGTGTCGGCCACCTGAACAACTTCCGTTCCGCTGAAATGTACCTAATCGAGGCCGAGGCGAACTACTTCCTCAAGGACGAGAAGGCCGCGCAGGCTTCCCTGAACGCCCTCACAAGGGACAGCGGACGCGACAAGGAATATAACTGCACGGCCACCGGCACAGCCCTTCTTGACGAGATCAAGCTTTACCGCAAGATAGAACTCTTCGGTGAAGGCTTCAACTGGTTCGACCTCAAGCGCTGGGGTGATTCTTTGAACAGGACTTCCACAGAAAAAGGAGGCAACTACATCACAGCTCTCGCTGTTTCTTACGGTCCACAGGAAAGAAACAACTGGACATGGGTGATTCCATCAAGAGAGACTGACTACAACAAGCTCATAAAATAAACCCAACCCATAAGCAAAGAAAAACCGGGATTCCTGAAAAAGGTCCCGGTTTTTGTTAAAGTTGTACTTTAGCAAAAAATCACTTGAGTATCCTGCGTTTGAATAGTCTTACGGCCACAAGAAGCAATTTTTCCACCGGTACGAAAGCCGAAAGCCCTCGTAGGCCGGAGAACAGCAAGTTGGAAGGCGTAAGCGCTTCCTTGACATCCGACAGAGACTCACGCAAAAGGAACCTTCTACGCTCCAAACGTTCCCGAACATTTTTCTGAGCCGACTCAAGCTCATCCATTGTCTTGATTTCAGAGTATCGCATAGCCTATTTGTCTTCGTCAAAAAACAGTTTGATAAACATCGGAACAAAAGTATTGCGGAAAAGCCTCTTCCTCAGCATGATAACAATCGTCAAAATCACCGCAAACACCGCCGCTATAATCCCGGCCCCGGCTGCATAACTGCTTATCATCTCCCCTATCCACATCACCCCTCCGATGGCCACAGCCGTCAGGATGACAGACACGATAAAGAGGACAAGAAGCATGTAGAGCAACTTGCCAAGCGTAAGGGAAAGCCCTTTGGCAGTTCTTAATTTAAGGTCATCAATCCTGGCCTCGACATAGTCAGCTGTGTTCTTGCCAAGGTCCTCTAAAGGTTTAGTGAACTCACTCATTGTCAAACGTTTTCGGATTGTCTTTCGGCATATTCAATGTCCTTCTGAATGGCACTTTCGAGTTTTTCCAGCCGCTCGAAAATCCTCATCCTGACATCCTCTCTCAGATCCTCTGCTTTATCTTTCAACTCAGCCTTCAGTTCTTCGATTTCTGTTTTTGCAGACTCAGCACGATTCTTTATAGAATCAACGGCATCTCCGGTGGCCTCTTTCAGTTTCCTACGTGTTTCCTCCCCCTTCTCTGGAGCGAACAAAAGTCCAAGGGTCAGCCCGGCAGCAGCCCCCGCGATAAACGCAAATAATGAATCTCCTTTCATAACATTTGATTTTCACAAATATAATGAAAATCACGTTACATTATTTTCTTACAGGAGAACATTGGACACCGAGGAGCTTCAATGCGGAGACGAGCTCGGTGGTGACAGCGACCTTGTACTTGGTGGAATGGAACTCGATTTTGTACTTGGTCTGCGGATCATATAGGTACATCTTCAGAGGAACGGTTCCCCTGTTTGCCTGAATCAGAGAGACGAGATCCTTGCGGAACTTTTCGGTGAGCATCGGGGTAGTGATGCTGATGGAAAATGCGTTCAGCATCGCCTCGTTGACATTGCCCAGAAGCATTATCTTCTTCACTCTGAAAGCGTAAGGCGAAGTCTTGCCTTGGGCGCGCTCCTCAGGCTTGATGAAGTATTTCTCCTCGATGTCACCCTCGATGTAAAGGCTCTCGTGAGGCTTCATGTAATTCATGAACGCTTCATGATCCCGACCGAACAGGACCAACTCGTAGGCCCCGCTGTAATCCTCCAGTTTGGTTTTTGAATATGGCTTGCCAGTCTTGGTGGTCAAGGTGGAATATTCAGTGACAAGGCCAGCTACGGCAACCTTCATCTTCTTCTTGGAGGCCTCGCAATCAGCCACCTGTTTGTTCAGATTGGCAAGTTCACAGTTTGTAAAACTCTCCATCTCAAACGCATACTTGTCCAGAGGATGAGAGGAGATGTACATCCCGACATATTCCTTTTCCTTCTGGAGCCACTCGAATTCATCGTCCGCGCTGACCATTTCAGGAATTTCTGGCCGAACAGGCTTCATCTCCTCCACCTCGCCAAAGAGCGAAGCCGCAGAGTTGGCTGCGTCCTGACAATAAAGAGTGGCATACCTAGCGAGCTCATCAATGAACAGGTTGCCGCTGCGGCAAGGCAGGAAGAACTGCTTGCGCCTAATGCCGAAGGAATCGAAACCTCCTGAATATACAAGGCACTCTATTGCCTTCCTACCCAAGGAATTGCCAAGTCTCTCAACAAAATCGAATATGTCCGCGTACATTCCATTAGCGGTTCTGTCCGCAATGATTGCCTCAGCCACATTGGAACCGAAACTTCTGATTCCTTTCAAACCGAAACGGATGTTGCCCTCCTTGTTCACGGTGAAATGTGAATATGATTCATTCACATCCGGGTTCAACACCTTGATTTTATGAGCCTTGCAATCCGTCAGAATCTTCTTGATCTCCGGCATGTTAGACAGGTTGCAGGAGAGGTTGGCGGCAAAGAACTCAGCGGGATAGTGGCACTTCAGCCAGCCGGTCTGGTAGGAAACCCAAGCGTAACAGGTGGCGTGAGACTTGTTGAAGGCGTACTGAGCGAACTTCTCCCAGTCCTTCCAGATCTTGTCCAGCATCTTCTCCGGATGTCCGTTGGCCTTACCTCCCTCCATGAACTTGTCCTTGAGTTCATTCAGGATGGCGATCTGCTTCTTACCCATCGCCTTACGGAGTTTGTCCGCCTGTCCCTTCGTGAATCCGGCCAGTTTCTGGGAAAGAAGCATCACCTGCTCCTGATAGACCGTCACACCGTAGGTGTCCTTGAGGAACTCCTCCATCTCCGGGAGGTCATATTCAATAGGCTTCAAGCCCAGTTTTCTGTCAACGAAATCCGGGATGTAGTCCATAGGGCCCGGACGGTAGAGGGCGTTCATCGCGATAAGGTCTTCGAAACGCTCCGGGTGCAG
>DBKH01000062.1:0-1860 GCA_002297815.1 Bacteroidales bacterium UBA755
CCAGCTCGACATCTACAAGCAGCTCCTTCGTTTCCATGAAGAAAACCAGTACAATTTCCAGTTTGTGCCGGAGGAGATGCAGGGAGCTGTCACCGACTTCTGCAGGTTGAAGGACGATCCTTGGCCTATCGCTGGTCTGCGTGGCTACATCAAGCTGCAACATCAGCTGTCGGGTGTCCTCGATGGTGTGCGGGATGGCCTTCGTGAGAAGATCAAGGCAGCCTACGGCGAGGTGTTTGACTACCTTGGACAGGTGGCTGAACGGCAGGGGGTTCCGGAGAGCGTGCTGTCCGATCGAGACGCGGTTGTCCGGACCAAGACTGCTCCAGCCAATATCCTGGTGCTTCAGAACAACCTCAGCACCGACGCGTTCTGTCAGGAACGGTTGGAGAAGATCATGTCGTACCATCCTAAGCCTCAATCGGACAATCCGTATGCTCCCGTGCCTGATAAGAAGGAGAAGCGCATCCGTCAGGCTGCCCTCCAGACGCGCACAAAGTCCCCGATCACTAATGCCGAGGACATTGAACTCTACCTTGAAGGCCTGCGCCGGCAGCTCGAAAACCTGCTGGTTGACCAAGACGGGGTGATGATTGTTAAATAATGTCACCAAGTTGGTGAAGGATAGGAGAATTCTTATTTGAATATGGACACAAACAGAATTAAACGCTTCGCGACCGAGGCGAGGAATATACTGAAGGCTGGCATCGCCGCCAAGATGCTCGCGCTTGGCTTTGACAAGAATGGAGATGTGGCGGAAGAGAACAAGCCTCAGCTCATGCAGGGCGGCTCGCTGTGGAACGGACAGCTTCAGACCGAGGGCTTCTACCACCAGTGGACGGCTCTTTACAAACGCATTCGGCAGATAGGTGTCAAGGATGTCTGCGAGGAGGCTGCCTACACTTGGTTCAACCGTCTCTGTGCCATACGAATCCTGCAGAAGAACAATCTTTGCCAGCCTGTGCTTGCCTACGCTGACGCTGCCCGGACCCCTGCCATCGTGGATGAAGCCCGACAGGGACGCATTCCGCGGATGAAGGAAGAGATGCGCGGGCGCCTCATGGAACTTCTTGATGACGACACCAAGGTGACAGAGCAGTTCGCCGTTCTTATCACGGCCTGGTGCCATGACAATCCGATCATCAACCGGTGCTTCGGCGGCATCGCCGACTACACCGGGCTCCTTCTTCCCAACAACATTCTGGCCGATGGCGGCTTCGTGGACTTGCTCAATCACACTGAGTTCATCACCGATGAGGACTTCAAGTCACCAGAGTTGATCGGCTGGCTGTACCAGTTCTATATCTCCGAGCGCAAGGACGAGGTGTTCGCCAAGAAGGGCAAGTTCGAGGCTGACGAGATCCCTGCCGCCACTCAGATTTTCACCCCGAACTGGATCGTGAAGTACATGGTGCAGAACACCGTGGGCAGAATCTATCTCGACAACAACCCCTACGAGACGCATCTGCAAAAGAAATGGCAATATCTCGTGGAGCCGGCAGAGAAGCCAGGCAAGGACGCTGTCTTGGAATATCATGAATTGACGGATTTGAAGGTGGCGGATCTTGCGTGCGGCTCCGGCCACATCCTCAACGAGTGCTTCGACCTGCTCTACGACCTTTATATCGCCGAAGGCTACACCCGCACCGAGGCGGTGGAGAATATCTTCCACCACAACCTCACAGGCATCGACCTCGATACCCGTGCCAAGCAGTTGGCTACTTTTTCTCTCCTGCTTAAAGCTTGCCAGAAAGATGCTTCTTTTGCCGATGCCCGCTGCATGCCGAATGTGCTCGACATGTCGGGTCTCGTGCCGGCCTTGGATGAGGGGGCTTTGTCAGCCGCTTGTCTCCGATTCAT
>DBKH01000062.1:1927-3306 GCA_002297815.1 Bacteroidales bacterium UBA755
CGCGATGCCGGCAACCTGGGCAGCATCATGAAGTTCAACGATGACGAGGGCTATCTCAAGATGCTTCGCTGCCACTATGAGGACTGGACTAATGGCGGCCCGGACGACTGCCCGGATGACATCAAACTCCTGCTGCCGGGAGTGAGGGTGATTCTTGCCCTCACTGATAAGTACCATGCACTGGTGATGAATCCGCCGTACATGGGGGGAGGCAACATGAATGGCGTGCTGAGCAAGTATGTGAAGGACAACTATAAGGATGGTAAGGCAGACCTTGCCACAGTCTTTGTAGAAATGATGGGTCAACGTACTTCAACCAATGGAAGTTACGCTTTCATCATACCTCCGTCATGGATGTTCCTTAGCACATTCGAAGGATTGCGTAAGAATATTATCGAGAACCAAAGCATAGAGTCTTTGCTTCATTTGAGCCGTGGTGTGTTTGGCGCAGATTTCGGTGCATCTTCTGCTGTCATTAAGAATGCTCACAATGAAAATGCTCGTGGCATTTACTTCCGTTTGGTGGAGCGTACTTTCCAAGAGTTTGAGCAGAGCCATCTCCGTCTGCTCTTTGAGCAGACTTTGGCTGACCATGACTTCAAATATAAATTCTCTGAATATAATAAAGATGTTACCGAACTACCTTATTCGGAGGATGGCAACCGCATTTATTATCCGAATGTGGAGCAGAAGAACTTTGAGAAGATTCCGGGATGCCCGATTGGGTACTGGGTGAGTGAGAACATGATTAAGGCCTTTGATAAGAAATCATTTATATCTGATTTAGCAATATCGAATGGTCAGAATATAACAGGAGATAATAAAAGATTTATAAGGCTATTCTGGGAAGTTAACAATATTAATGTCAATAAAGATTACTGGGCTTTTTGTGCAAGAGGCGGTGGTTTCAGACGTTATTATGGAAACGTTGATAACGTCATACTTTGGACAAGATCCGCTAAGACATTTTATCACAAAGATCCTATAGCTAGAATCATCCCAGAAGAACTTCAATTTAAAAGTGGAATAACCTGGTCGTATATATGTTCAGGAAATCCATCTTTTAGGAAATTACATGAAACAGAAACTTTTGAAAAGGCTGGAACCAGTATTTTCATAAAAGACAAAGACAAATTAAGTTCACTTCTAGCATTCTTGAATAGTATTGTAGCAAAGGAAATGTTTAAAATCATAGCCCCAACTTTAAACTATCAAGTTAGAGATATTTTCTCATTGCCAATAAGCGACAAAATCTTTTCTGTAACAGTAAATATCCGCTTAGAGGATTCATACTCCATCTCCAAACAAGACTGGGACGCCCACGAGACCTCTTGGGATTTCCAGCGCAACGAGCTGTTGGCCATCGACGCCAAGACCTA
>DBKH01000006.1 GCA_002297815.1 Bacteroidales bacterium UBA755
AAGATAAGAATATTTTAGTGAATATGAAAATAAATTGCTTTCTTTGCAGACCATTTAGTAATTGTAGATTAAAATTGCCAGTATAAGATGGAATTTACCGCAAAGCAATTGGCGCAGGTGCTCAAGGGAACCGTTGAGGGTGACCCTCAGGCTACAGTGACATCATTCGCCAAGATCGAACATGGAAAACCAGGACAGTTGTGCTTTTTCGCAAATCCGAAGTACGAGAAATATGTTTACACGTGCAGGGCGAGCATCCTGCTGGTCAACAAGAATTTTACTCCCAAGGAGGCGGTGGCATCAACCATGGTGAGGGTTGACGATGCCTACAAGTCACTTGCCGACCTTCTTAAATATGTCTCTACGCAAAAACGTACCGACAAGAGGCACAGAGGGTTCCGCTCATCGTGGTTCCTGACCACCAAGTTCGGTAAAAAAGTCTATCTCGGGAGCCACTCCTACGTGGGACACCACGCCAAGGTCGGTGACTATACTAAGATCTACGAGAATGTTTATGTTGGTGACAACACAGTGATCGGCTCGCATTGCATCATCTATCCCGGTGTGGTAATCTATCCTGGTATGGTGATTGGTGACAACGTGATTATCCACGCCAATGCTGTCATCGGTTCTGATGGCTTTGGTAACGCCCCACTTCCAGATGGCACTTGGGAGAAAATCGAGCACATCGGCAATGTGGTCATCGGCAACAATGTAGAGATCGGTGCCGGCACTACCATCGACAAGTCCGAGATGGAGTCCACGATCATCGGCAACGGTGTGAAGATTGACAATCTCTGCCAGATTGCCCACAATGTACAAATCGGTGACAACACCGTGATGGCGGCCCAATGCGGCATCGCTGGTTCCACAAAGATCGGCAAGAACTGCATTCTGGCGGGCCAAGTAGGCATTGCTGGGCATCTGAATATAGCCGACAACACCACGATCGGAGCCCAGTGCGGTGTGATCGGGAATATTCGTAAGTCAGGTCAGGTATTCCTTGGCTCACCGGCTCTTCCTCTGAAAAACTACCTCCGCAGCTACGCTGTCTTCAAGCGTCAGGGAGAGGAATAGTAGCCATTTGCTACGAAGTGGCGAAGTAATCCTTGAATATTCAAAATTTCATTGCTATCTTTGCAGACTGCTGTATTTTACGCAGTTTGCTAAAGATTGATTTATGAACCTAAATAAGCAAAAGACCCTTGCCGCTGAATATGCTTTTCATGGTAAAGGACTTCATACAGGGAAAGTGTCAAACATGGTTCTCCGGCCAGCTCCGGTGAACACAGGAATAGTATTCCATAGGACAGACCTTGGTGAGATGGCTGTGGTTGAGGCACTCGCTGAGAATGTGTCTTCCACTGCCAGAAGCACAACGATTTCTAAAGGAGAAGCTTCTGTCGCTACAATTGAGCATTTGATGTCCGCTCTTACCGGAATGGGTGTGGATAACGCCATTGTCGAAATTGATAATGTGGAAGTTCCGATTTTGGATGGCAGTGCCCGTTATTATGTAGAGGCGATTTCCAAAGATGGTCTTAAAGAACAAGACGCGGAAAGACAGTACATCACTATTCCAGAAGAGATTGAAGTAAGGGACGAGAAGACAGGTTCCTTTGTGAGAATAACCCCAGCTGATGCTCCATCCATGGACGTTACGGTAGATTTCGGTTCTAGGGTACTTGGCGTTCAGACTGCTCATTGGGACGAATCTACAGATTATTCAACCCAGATTGGCCCGTGCCGCACATTTGTCTTTTTCCATGAGATTGAATATCTTTTCCAAAACAATCTTGTGAAAGGAGGCGATGTGGATAATGCGATTGTGATTGTTGAGCATCCTGTTCAACCTGAACAGATAGAAAGGCTGTCAGCATTGTTCAATGTTCCGAAACTGTCAATTAATGACAACGGGTACTTGAACAACCTTCAACTCCATTTCCCAAATGAGTGTGGCAGACACAAACTGTTGGACCTTATCGGTGACTTAAGGTTGGCAGGAGGGTATCTCAAGGCTAAAGTCACTGCTTTCAAACCAGGTCACACCATCAACACACGGACGGCTGCGGCAATCCGTGAGAGAATCAGAAAATAAAACATTCGAATATGAACAAAATTTCACCGTTGGCGTCAGTCAGCCCGAACGCAAAGCTTGGCGATAACATTGAGATCGGCCCTTTCGCTTTCATTGATGAGAACGTAGAGATTGGGGACGGATGCGTGATCCAACCTAATGCTGTGATTTACCCTTATGTCAAGATGGGTAAGAACTGTCATGTTTTTCCGGGTGCTGTTGTAGGTGCCATTCCTCAGGATCTAAAGTATGAAGGGGAGATCACCTATGTTGAGATAGGCGATAATGTTACTATCCGTGAATGCGTTACCATTAACCGTGGAACAAAAGCAAGCGGAAAAGGTGTGACAAAGATTGGCAGCAACACATTGCTGATGTCTTACGTCCATGTCGCTCATGACTGCGTTGTGGGAGAGCATTGCATCTTGGTCAGCTTCGTTGGCATTGCTGGGGAGACAGTTGTTGATGATTGGGCAATTGTAGGAGGCGGTGCTAAGGCTCACCAGTTCTCAAAGATCGGCTGCCACGCCATGGTCGGTGGAATGTCCAAGATCAACAAGGACATACCTCCTTACGTCCTCTGTGGCCGAGATCCTATCTGCTATTCTGGAGTAAACATTGTCGGTCTTCGTCGTCGTGGCTTCTCGGCTGAGGTCATCCGCAACATTAAAGACATCTACGACACGATCTATTTCTCCGGCTACAACATCACCGATGGTTGCGCCAAGGTTGAGGCCGGATTCCCTCAGAGCGAGGAGCGTGACACCATCCTGAATTTCATCAGAAGCTCGAAGCGTGGAATCATCAGGGCAAACGACTCCCACGAGAAAGGAGAATTTGAATAATAGTGAAGAAACTCCCTTGCTGCTTAGTGTGGCATGGTTTCCTCCGATTAGCTATTTCGCATTGATTGCTAAAGACTTCATCCTGTCCCCGGACAGGGTGAAGCCTTCTGTTGTTTACCTTGAGGCTTGCGAACATTATCAGAAGCAATCATGGAGAAACCGTTTCCGCTACTATGCAGCCGACGGTCCTCAAAGTCTGAACTTTCCGATTGTTCACGAGAGTGGTACTCACGAACTGCCGATCACTAGGATCAAGGTGGATTACTCTACCCCGTGGCTGATCCGTACCGAACGGGCTATCGCCTCAGCCTACGAATCCTCAGCCTATTTTGAATATTATAAGGATGGCCTCTTCGCCATTCTGGATTCGCGACCAGAGACGTTGTTTGACCTTGATCTTCAATTGATTAAATTTTTCCTCCGAAAGACCGGCATCTCGGTGGAACTGAGAATGACTGATGAATATGTCCCCGTCCGTTCCCGTGAAATACCTGTGGACACGGGCCGCTACGGGATGGACTTCCGAGAACTTATCCATCCGAAACGCCCGGACAACATTCTTAAAGACCTTAATCTGGAAAAACCGTACTTCCAGGTCTTTGCCCGGAAATACGGTTTCGTTCCGAATCTTTCAATCATGGATCTTCTATTCAATGAAGGTCCCGACTCAATCTCCTATCTTAAAAACTTATAGACATTTTCTGTCACTGAGCTTGTCGAAGTACCGAGCTTGTCGGTTGCTGAGCTTGTCGAATCTCCGAAATGCCCGAAACCAAGTTTAGAACCTCCACCCGAACGTTGCTGTCACACTATAGATTTCCCTCTTGTTGAGGATCATCGGAGAGTCAATGCCGTCAAGATAGTTGGCATAAGGGGAGATATATTCATCAGCCAACGTTGTCAGCCTAGCTGCGATGTCAGCAAAGAACGACCCGTTTGATGAATATCCAAGACCGACAGAGAAAGCGTTGATCCTATCATTCAACTTAGTCTTCAGGTCTCCGTTATAAACATATTCAGGAGTGGTTGTGAAGTTGTACCCCGCGCGCACAGCGAGCTCAGGGACAGGCTTGAACTCTGCGCCAAGTCTTATCATGTGTGACACACCCATGAAGTCGCGTATTTCATCGTTCACGTCATCGAAAGAACTGTCCCAATTACCTTCTGTACTCATGAATTTCATGGTGCTGTAGTCGGTCATCTCGTAGTCGGCACTCAGAAGGGCCATTCCTGCAAATGTGAATGCTGCTCCTGCATTGAGCCTATACGGTGAACGAAGCCTGTAGGAATAGTTGCCTTCCGGAGTCTGAGCTGATCCATTGAATTGAGAGTGAGTGTAGTTCACGTTCACGTCATGGCGCCAACGCTCATTGATCTCCATAACAGTTGGAGTTTGAACAGCAGCTCCAAGACGTATTCCATCAACCGGTGTGAAAAGGAAACCAATCTTCCCATAAACACCGCTGCCTTCAGCTGTGTAGGAATAGCGTGTGCGATAGCTGTCAAAATTAGTACTACCCTTCTCCCCGAAATCAATCGGGAAGTTTTCAGGATCTTGTGCAGCTTCTTTGAAATACTCATCAAAATCATAATTCAGAGATGAGATTCCGAGATTCACTCCCAAGAAGAACTTATGGCTGAAATTGAATCCGACATTCAAGATTGCATCGTATTTGCTCCCTGTCACCTTGCGACCGTAGGCCTGATTAAGCTTTCCACCAAGGATCACATCGTAGATGTAATTTCCGTCCTCATCCTTTTTGCCTGTGTTCTCGCTTATTTCGGTGGCAGCGATGTAGCGCCAGTAGTAGCTCGGATCCTTTGTGTCTCCGTAGTTGGCGATAGCTCCTGCCTGGGCGTTTGCGATTACGTTCCATGGTGCGAACTGATTTCTGTCATCCGCATAGTAGTAGGCGTTGTCCCAAATGTCAATTTCATTGTTGTTCGCATCGCGGTAACCGTTCAAGAAGTCGATGTCGAATCCATCAGCAGCCACAGCCATCGAACTTAGGTAACTTGTCTTGTCGTTCTGCCCTCCAGCCTGCATCTGTCCAGTGTAGTTGTTTGTTCCGTTGAACAAAAAGCCGTATGTGATGGCCGTCAAACCGCTGCGATTTCCTGTGGACCAGTTGAAGGTGGCTCCGATGTTAGGTAGTGTCACCCTGGCTAGGTTCTTTGTCCGCTCGTTGAGGAATATGTCACTGCCACCTGTCGGATAAGCACTGTATGATGAACTCATTGAGCTTATCGTGAGATTCGGAGAAATCGTGAACTGTGAATATCCCGCAACAGCAGACCCGGCAGGGTTTATTCCGATAGATCCCAGATCTCCGCCAACAGCGGTCATCGCGTTGCCCATGCCGATTGACCTTGCTGTTCCATAATAGTTGTTCTGGCTGAATGTCAGCCCATCGTACATTGTTTGAGCACCGGCTATTGTTGCAGTCGTGGACAACAGTATTGTGAATAATGCTTTTTTCATTGTCTGTAAGATTGTTGAGTTAATGGAACTTACCTTCTTCCTCCGCTGCTTCTAGATCCGCCTCCACTGTAAGATCCTCCTGAACTTCTGGAAGAGCCTCCACCAGAGTAGCTACGGCTTGAACTTCCGGAAGAGAACGAACTTGATGAATTTCTGCTTGTCG
The DNA here is from genome assembly GCA_002297815.1 of Bacteroidales bacterium UBA755. Taxonomy (GTDB): domain Bacteria; phylum Bacteroidota; class Bacteroidia; order Bacteroidales; family UBA932; genus Cryptobacteroides. The sequence continues at coordinate 5,568 of DBKH01000006.1, forward strand.
AGTAACTGCTAGAACTCCTTGAGGAAGAGCCGGAAGAGTAGTCGCTGCTTGAAGATGACCTATACGATCCTGATGATCTGTAGCTGCCTGAGGAACTTCTGCTGGAATTGCCGCCTGAATAGCTTCTGGATGATGCTCCACTAGCACTTCTGCTGCTAGCAGGTCTTGAGTACATCATTGAGGAAGACGAAGATGAAGAGCGGCTGCTTCCATAAGAGGACCTAGCGGATGAAGACCCATTGGACCTTACCGTACTCCCTGCTGAGGATCTTACGGACGAGGATCTCGAAGAGGTTGATCTGACAGAAGCCGGCCTGTTAACCGATGAGATCGAGGTCCTTGTGCTGCCTGTGCGTCCGCTTAGGCTTGAAGATCTAGTCGTTGACGCGGAAGATCTTGTGACTGATCCGGAACCGCTTCTGGATCTGGTCATTGAAGAACTTCTAACACCTGCGCTCCTTGAAGATGAACCGATTCCGCTTCTTCTGCTAGAGCTGGTTGTGGACAGACGCGGAGTATAGACTCTGCCACTGCCCGGACCGAAGAAGTCGTGGTCGTGAAAGTGATGCGGGCCATGTCCCCATCCTCCATGGTACCACGGATCATGCCATCCGCTGTACCAGCCTCCATACCAGCCACCGTACCAACCGCTGTGATACCAAGGATCCCAGTACCATGGATCGTACCATCCGCTGTAATACCATGGATTGCTCCATCCCCAAGAATATCCATAGTACCAAGGGTCATAATACCAAGGTGAGTACCATCCGCCATAGTACCAAGGGTTCGCTCCCCAGTAGATTGAGGTGTAGAATGGACGATTCCAAGAGTACCATGAAGTCGCGTACCAAGGTTGATAGGCCGCCCATGTGTCAAATCCGTTGTCGTAAAGATAGACGGATGTGGTGTTGTTCGTGTTGTTGAAATCTATTCTCGCTGCTTTGTTCTCAGGAATGTACAGAGTGTCCACCTTCTCTCCGCTTTTCATGAAGATAGGTGAGTCCTTTGTCTTAGCCACAAGAAGATCGGTCTCCTCATCGTTTGCGGAGGCTACGGCTTCTTCAGCCTGATGAACCTTTGCCTTGGAGGTATAGTAGATTCCGTCCTGATACTTCTGTTTGGAAGCATCGGAAGCATATCGCGCTGCTGAACCGCACGAAGTCAGTGCCAGAAGCGCCGAGATAAAGAGGATTGTGCGTGTTTTCATTTCTGAATCTCCTATATTTGACAATTAATTCGTAACTTCGTGGCCGCATACCAAGGTGTTGGCCACACAAAAGTTCTCTGATGAACAAAATCCATACCTTTCGGAATATTGCACAATAATAAGAATAATTGACAAAAACAGCAAAAGAATAATGGCAAAGGAAGTGACAAAAAGGTCTGAGAACTATTCTCAGTGGTACAATGATTTGGTCGTGAAGGCAGATTTGGCGGAGCAGTCCGCTGTCAGGGGATGCATGGTCATCAAGCCGTACGGCTATGCAATTTGGGAGAAGATGCAGCATGTCTTAGACAAAATGTTCAAGGAGACTGGAGCTGTGAATGCTTATTTCCCGCTTTTTATCCCAAAGTCGTTCTTTAGCAGAGAGGCCGAACATGTCGCGGGGTTTGCTAAAGAATGTGCCGTTGTCACTCATCATAGACTTATGAACGACCCGGATGGAAATGGTGTTGTCGTTGATCCATCCTCAAAACTTGAGGAAGAGTTGATTGTAAGACCGACTTCCGAGACAATCATTTGGAGTACCTACAAGAACTGGATCACATCATGGAGAGACCTTCCTATCATGTGCAACCAGTGGGCGAACGTTGTCCGCTGGGAGATGCGCACAAGGCTTTTCCTTCGTACCGCTGAGTTTCTCTGGCAGGAGGGCCACACTGCTCATGCTACCTCTCAGGAGGCTCAGGAAGAGGCAAAGAGAATGGTCGGAGTCTATGCTAAATTTGCCCGTGAGTTCATGGCATTGCCAGTAATAGTGGGACACAAAAGTCCTAACGAGAGGTTTGCTGGTGCGCTTGACACCCTTACGATAGAGGCGATGATGCAGGATGGAAAGGCTCTTCAGGCAGGAACATCGCACTTCCTAGGTCAAAACTTCGCGAAGTCATTCGATGTTAAATATACTGACAAAGAGGGCCAGCAGCAATATGTTTGGGCTACATCATGGGGCGTTTCAACAAGACTCATGGGAGCCCTTGTGATGGCTCATGGTGATGACAATGGACTTGTCCTGCCTCCGGCCCTTGCTCCTATTCAGGTTGTTATGGTCCCTATTTTCAAGACAGACGAGGAGCACACAAGGATTCTTGAGAAGATGGCTCAGCTAAAACAGGCTCTTGAGGCTGAGGGACACACTGTCAAGATTGATGACCGTGACACCCTTCGTCCAGGATTTAAATTTGCTGAGTGGGAGCTCAAAGGAGTCCCTGTTCGTTTGGCCATGGGGCCTCGCGATCTTGAGAACGGCACGGTCGAAGTCCACAGAAGAGACACACTTGAGAAACAGACGGTCGCTCTCGAAGGCCTTGATAAGTCAATAGCTACCCTCTTGGATGACATTCAGAGGACAATTTATCAGAAGGCGTTCGACTTCCGTGCGTCACATGTTGAGAAGTGCGATGACTGGGAGGAGTTCAAGTCTAAGATTGGAACTGGTAAATTCTTGCTCTGTCATTGGGACGGCACAGCCGAGACCGAGCAGAAGATCAAGGATGAGACTAAGGCCACGATCCGCTGCATCCCTGTGGACAGTTTTGTTTGCGAGGAGGAAGGCAAGGACATCTATTCTGGCAAACCTTCGAAGCAGAGGGTTGTCTTCGGAATTGCATATTAATCTCTATAATAAACTTACTATGAACGTGAAGGTGCTTAGATGTGCAGTCTTGTCAACGGTTTCAGTACTGTTGTCCTTTGTGGCTTATGCTCAGAATGACTCAGGAAGAAAAGATGCTCAATCGGCAGCGGCAGCGGCAGCAAGGTTGCTGACCCAGACTGAGGAGACAAAGGTCGTGGCTCCGAAGCCAGACTATTGGAACAAATCGCTCATGACGAATCTCAACTTTGTCCAAAGCAGTTTTACCAATTGGGCGAAAGGAGGTTACAACAACTATGCGCTAAGCACCTACATTGATGGCAACGCCAACTGGAAAAAGAATGAGATGTACTGGAACAATCGTCTCCAGCTTGACTACGGTTTCCTTTATTCTGCGGATAAGCCGATCATTCAGAAGAACAAGGATAGAATCCTTTTTGAGAGTACCTGGGGTTACAGGGCCACAAAGACATTGAACTATTCTGCGAAGTTTACTTTTCTCAGTCAGTTTGCCAACGGTTACAGCTATCCTACCCCAGCGGTTGAGGGGGACGAGGAGCCTTCAAGCAAGGATTGGAGGAATGCCAGAGTACTCAAATCGAGCTTGCTTTCTCCGGGAACCGTGAACTTGGGACTTGGTATCGACTGGGTGCCAAGTAAATGGCTGACAGTCAATTTGGCCCCTATCACGGGCGGCTTCACCATCGTTGGAAATGAGAAGCTGAGAAAAAACTATGGTATGGAGAGGCGGAAGAAGTACAAGGATGAGGATGCCTACAAGGATGAGAAAGATGAGAAAGGAATATACTACACGACAGGCAATTACTACAAGCCTGCCCGTTTCGAGTTCGGTGCCCAGCTGACAGCAGATGCAAAATTGAAGATTAATGACAACTTCGAGGGCTCGACGCATCTGCTCCTGTTTTCCAACTACCTGAAGAACCCTCAGAACATACGTGTGAACTGGGACACCCGCATGATGTGGAAGCTCAGCAGATTCTTCTCGTTGAACATAACAACGAACCTCATCTATGATGACACGGTGCTGATCACAGACAAGGACCATGAGGACTGCAACGGACACAGGAGAACTCAGTTTGCCCAGGCCCTCCAGTTTGGCTTCACCTACACGTTCGCAAGCAAGAAATAGATTTCCTGAATATGCAGGAACGTTTTGACAGAATCCTGAAAGGATTGCTTCACGATGGAGAGGCGGTCCTTTTAGCTGTCAGTGGTGGCATTGACTCAATGTGCATGGCTAATCTGTTTCTCAATTCCACCATCAGAGTCCGTTTCGCGTTGGCTCACTGCAATTTCCATTTGAGGGGTGAGGAGAGTGATTCGGACGAGGCTCTTGTTAAGGAATGGGCAGAAAGACACGGGATTATATTCATAAAAAAGGATTTCGACACTCGCGGGTACGCTGCATCGAAGGGAATCAGCATTGAAATGGCAGCTAGGGAATTGCGCTACGGTTGGTTTGCGGATGTATGCAGAGAGGGGAAATTTGCTGCTCTGGCGGTAGCTCACAATGCCAACGACAATGCCGAAACGATGATTTTGAATATGTTGCGTGGTACTGGGGTGAAAGGCATGACGGGAATGCGCATCAGCTCGTCCCTACCGAACTCGGAAGCCAGGCTCATCCGTCCGCTCCTTGGTTTTTCGAGGAAGGATATTCATGAATATTCAGTTTCGCATGGACTTCGGTGGCATGAGGACAGCACCAACGCAGATTCCGCCTACAAGCGCAACTGCATTCGCAACGAGATATTCCCGCTCTTCGAGAGGCTGAATCCATCGTTCCTGACAACGCTGAATGATGACATGGAGCGCTTCGCTCAGGTTCAATCCATTGCTGATGAATATGTTCGTTCAGTTTCATCGGAGGTGGTACGTCCTGGCTCTGACGGACTGCCTGTGATTGACCATCAGAAGCTTACGATGAAGAAGAATTGGGAATATGTCCTTTTCCGCTTTTTGGAGCCTTTTGGATTCACCTCCTCTGTGGTCGCAGATCTTGTGGCTGTTTTGAAAAGTCGTGGGACTGTCAGCGGCAGGAAGTTTTTTGCAAGTGAATATGTTGCGGTGACTTCGGCTATAGGGATTCGGGTGATTAGGTCTGTGGACTTTTCGGGCGGTCACTTTTTTTGTGGTACGGGCGGTCACTTCGACAAGCTCAGTGACCGATCTGCTCCGGTCGCAGAGCTTGCTGCATCGGTCGCAGAGCCTGTGGTTAGACAGGGCTCACTAACCATCGAAGCGACTGACGCAATAATCGAAGGGCCATGGGTATATTCATTGAACGGATTAAAATTCTCCGTCTCATTGTCAGATGACGTGAAGAATCTGAGGACCGTTCCAGGCGAGACGAAATTCGACACGGCCAAGATTCCTTTCCCTTTCACAATAAGACATTGGCAACAAGGCGATTGGATGCGTCCGTTGGGCATGAAAGGCCGCAAGAAGCTGAGTGATATATTCGTTGACCTTAAGTTCAGTCTTCCGGAAAAGGGAAAAGCCCTCGTCATCGCTGACGAAGGCTCTCATGTCTTGGCTCTGATCGGTCACCGCATAGATGATTCGGTCAAGGTGACGAAAGATTCGACTTCCGTCACCGTAATTCGCCTTATCTGATTTCTATTTCAAACGGCATTCTAGCGAAGACAAGGTCGCCCTGACCTTTTACCCATGTCCTTTGCCAATCAAGTAGATTCTTCGCCACCCTCTCCAGCGGAGTTCCGGCAAGTGCGTTGGCCATTGCTTCCTCAGGGTCCGTTGTTTTGCCGAACTGCTGCATCAGCTGCTCCAGCACCGTCAAAGGTTTAGGATAGCTTGCTATGCCCCAGTTCTCCAAATCTGCGTCACCGGCAATAGAGGCCGCATATCTTATTGCATCCTCCAATGTCCCGATCTCGTCCACAAGGCCGATCTCCAGTGCGTCCGCTCCGGTCCAGACACGTCCCTGCGCGATCTCGTCTACAGCCTCGAAAGTCATGCCTCTTCCCTCAGCTACGATGCTGACGAAGTTGTTGTAGATGTCGTCCACATAGACCTGCATCCAAGCGGTCTCCTCTGCATCGAACGGTCTGGTGAGTGAAAGCATGTCAGAATGCTTGTGGGACTTGACGGGCACAATGTTGACGTGGGCGATGTCCTTCAGGGTCTTACCGAACTCCGGGATGGCGGAGAACACACCAATAGAACCGGTCAGGGTCGTGGCGTTCGTGAATATATGGTCGCAGCTGTTGGAAATCCAGTAGCCACCAGAAGCCGCATAGTCACCGTAAGAGGCGATGACCGGCTTTTCGTCTCTGGTGAGATCGATCTCTTCTTTTATCTTGCTGGCGGCCAGCACTGTTCCACCAGGAGAGTTGACCCTAAACACGACAGCCTTGACTGTTGAGTCCGCCCTTACCTTCGCTATGATGCTTGCGAAACGGTCTCCGCTGATGTTGTTCGGATCATCCTGCTCAAGGATATTCCCGTTGGCATAGATGACAGCGATCTTTTTCTTGGCGGTCAGATTAGGTGTGGCCTTTGCCGCGGCATAGTCACAGAAGGGAATGAACTTCACATCCTTGTAACAGTCCTTGCCCGCAAGGTCGGTGAGTTTCCCCTTATACTCCTCAACGGACAGAACCTCATCAGCGAGGTTGTGGCTCACCATATCCTCTGGAAGGGCTATTGATAGATGATCAATGAAGTAGTCGAGGGAATCCACGGCCAAGCCCCTGCTCACAGCGGTCTCAGCAACCACGGTATCCCACATGGAATCGATCATCGCCTGATTCTGCTCCATGTTCTCCGGACTTGGGGAGTTTTTTACGTACATTTCACCAGCGCTCTTATATTTCCCGTGGCGGATGAGTTGGAAATTGATTCCAAGTTTGTCAAGCAAATCCTTTAGGAACACCATATTGCCACTGATTCCGAGGATAAAGTTGTTGCCTCCATGGTGGCTTGTAGTGTAGATTTTGTCAGCTACGGATGCGAGGTAGTAACTTCCGGAAGTGAACGTTTCTCCGTAAGCGACTACTGCTTTTCCGCTCTTCCTGAAATCCGTCAGTGCCTTGCGCAATTCCTCATATTTGCTTAATGATCCAATGCCATCAGTTTTGACAAGTATGTATTTCACTCCAGGATCCTCCGCTGCCTTGTGGATAGCGGTGACAGCATCTAGCACACCTACTGATGAGACCATATTGCCTTGAACGGAAGCAAACGGATTGCTCTCTTGTGTCTGTTCCGTAATAACCACTTTGGACATGTCCAGAAGTAGTACACCTTCTTTAGGAAGGGCAGCGGATGAGCCTTCGGCAAGTGCACTTGTCGATGCGATCATGGATCCAAGCATCATGAAAAACATGATGAATTTTACTATCCCCCAGATGAACAAGCCGCATAGAACGGCCAGCACCCATTTTACAAATTCTTTTGTGTTCATATTCCTGAAAACGTTTTGTTGCTTGTAATACTGTCAACGAATGCAAATTTAAGCATTTTCCTGTTAGCTTCTTAAGAATCAAACATTATATTTGCAGTTGTTCGATGTTTTTCTTGTTCGCTTGTTGTGAGCAGACATCATATATAATAGTTGTGGATTGTATGAAAAAGACTTTGATGACTTTAGTCTCATTGTTGGTGACAGTGAGTGCTTTTGCCCAAGTTGTGGACACTTCCTCAATTTATAAGGATAGGAAGGATAGTTTGAGTGCAACAGTCTTTGTTGGACATCAGGAGAACAGCATTTCCAGAGGAAAGACTTTAAGGACCGAACTAATCTCAGCCTCCGGACTTCAGAAGATGGCTTGTTGCAATCTTGCCGAGAGTTTTGAAAATTCGGCAAGTGTGACGGTCGGCTATTCTGATGCGGTAACAGGTGCCAGACAAATCAGGCTTCTTGGACTTTCCGGAACCTACACTCAGATGTTGGACGAAAATCGCCCTGTGATGAGAGGAATTACCGCTCCTTATGGGCTTTCCTACGTTCCTGGACCGTGGCTGGAGAGCATCCAGATTGCGAAAGGCTCTCCGTCTGTGATCAATGGCCTTGAATCTATGACAGGACAGATTAACCTTGAACACAAGAAGCCGACAGAGGAGAAACCTCTTTTTATTCAGGCTTCTATGATGAGTGACACAAAGGCGGATTTCAACGCTACCTCTGCTTGGCAGATTAGTCCTACTGTCTATACGATTTTTCTTGGCCATGTCAGTGGAAATTTCAAGACTTACGACATGAATCACGATGGTTTTCGAGACGATCCTAAGATGTTGCAGTTCAATGTGGCGAATAGGTGGCTGTACTACACTCCAGAACTTCAGGTTCGTTGGGGTGTGAAGGCTGTCAGCGATCACCGTCAGGGTGGAATGGATGGTTATGAAAAGGACATGGTTCTTCCTTCACCGTTCCCAGGAGATGCCCAAATGACCTCTATCGATGTTATTCCTTGGGGTACAGACATAGACAACAAACTCTTAAATGCCTACCTTAAGATCGGCAAGCCACTTCGTGAGGACGGTTCTTCCAGCATAGCCGCCATCGCGGACTGGTCATGGCAAAAAAGCGACTCATGGTTCGGTGCTTCATCCTACCTTGCGGAGCAGCAGTCTGGCTTTGTTAATCTGCTTTATAGGAACAAACTAAATGAATCCCACGACTTTACTGTCGGCCTTTCCGGTACGTTTGACCATATTGATGAGAATGTTGCAAAATTTGATTATGTCTTTTGGAAGTTAGTAGGAGGAGATGGACAGACTCCATATTCAGAAAACGCAGATCACTCCTTTGGAGGGGCTTATGGAGAATATACTTTCCATGCAGGGGAAATATTCACATCCATTGTCGGTGTGAGTGCAAATTGGTATAAGGGAAACGGCTTCAAGGTGGCTCCGAGGGTGACGCTGAAATATTCACCAGCAGAGTGGATTGTCGCCAGGGCTAATGGTGGCAGAGGATTGAGGTATGCGGATCCAGTCGCAGACAACATCGGTGTTATGTCAACCCATAGCAGCTTCAAAGGTGATTGCATGGATCGATTGCTGGAGGATTCGTGGACATACGGAGGTAATGTGACATTCTACATGCCGTTTGGGGTTGACCCATCCAAAACATACATCAGTTTTGACTATTTCCGCACTCAATTTTCGCGTCAGTTGATGGTGGATTATGAGGTGCCGAAAGCTTCAGGCATTGAAGGTCGTGACATCTGGTTCTTTGATTCGGATGGAAGACGGTCATATTCAGATAACTGGCAGGTGGATTTTAATGTCGAGCCGTTTGAGCGCTTCACATTGGCTTTGACTGGGCGTTACACCAATGCCAGACAGGAGAATTATGCCGGTGATTTGGTGGAAAAGCCTATGCTCAGCCGCTTCAAAGGAGTCTTGAATCTTCAGTACAAGACGAATCTAAGCCGTTGGATCTTTGATTTTACTGCTTCGGTGAACGGTTCAGCGAGAGTCTATGATTTTATGAAAGACTTGAAGGATCATGATGGCTCATTGCTCTACGCTGATGGTCGCACCCCTGTTTACCCTTTGCTATATGCTCAGATTACCAGACGATTCCGTGGGTTTGACATTTATGCCGGAGTGGAGAATATCACGAATTTCACTCAAAAGCGTGTGCTGGTTGGTGACACGAACTCTTCCGGAGAGTGGACCCCTTGGACTCCAGATTTTGATGCAAGCTGTGTCTGGGGACCTATTATGGGACGACGGATTAATGTTGGTGTGAGATTGACGCTTTGGAGAGCGACAAAGAACGATTAAATCATTATCTTTGCAGATTATGAAAAGAATATTATTAATTGCGTTGGCCGCTTTTACGCTGGCTGCGCCTGCTGTTTTGGCCGAAGCTCCGGCCTCTGGGTATGTTGCCGAAAAGCCTGCTGACAAGAATGTTAGCGAGGTGGTTTTTGCGACAAATATGCATTGCGAGAATTGCGTCAAGAAAATTAAAGAGAACATTTCTTTTGTGAAAGGGGTGAAAGGGCTTGAAGTTTCGCTCAAGGCTCAGACTATCAAAATCAAGTACGATAACCGTAAGACCAACGAGAAAGCTCTTGCGGACGCTATTAAGAAACTTGGCTACAAAGCTGAGAAAATGGGAGAATAAATTATGGGTCAGAAACCATCAATACCTAAGGGAACACGCGATTTTGGTCAGCAGAGCATGGCCGAAAGAAACTATATCTTTGACACGATCAAGAAGGTTTTCAAGACTTTCGGTTATGCTCAGATAGAGACTCCTGCAATGGAAAATCTGTCAACCTTGCTTGGTAAATATGGCGAGGAAGGGGACAAGCTTCTGTTCCGGGTTCTTAATTCCGGTGACTGTTTCTCGAAGGTTAACTTTGAGGATTATCGCACAGAAGACGGGACGGTGAACAGTGTCGCTCTTTCGAAAGAGGTCTGCGAGAAGGGCCTTCGTTACGACTTGACTGTTCCATTCGCACGGTTTGTCGTCCAGCATCAAAGTGAAATTTCGTTTCCTTTCAAGCGCTTTCAGATCCAACCTGTCTGGAGAGCTGACAGACCTCAGAAAGGTCGTTACCGCGAGTTCTATCAGTGCGATGTGGATGTGATCGGCAGCAAGTCTCAGGTCAATGAGCTGGAGCTCGTACAGATTGTTGACAAAGTTTTCAACCTTCTGGATGTGAATGTCTTGGTGAAGATCAACAACCGTAAAGTCCTAACTGGTTTCGCTGAGATTTGCGGATTCCCCGACAAGGTGGTTGACATCACTGTGGCAATTGACAAATTGGACAAGATTGGCCTTGAAAGCGTTGAAGAGGAGATGCGCGATAAAGGTTTGACCGATGACGCAATTGCTGTTATTGAGCAGATCTTGAAGTTGTCGGGTTCTACGTCTGAGAAATTGGCCTTAATGCGTTCTTTGATGAATGGAGGTTCCGCTTCGGGACTTGTTTCAGAGACCGGCTTGAAAGGACTTGATGAACTGGAGGAGCTGTTTGGCCTGATTGAAGCCGCTAGAGTGAAGTGCCCTGTTGAGATTGACTTGTCTTTGGCACGGGGACTTAACTACTACACCGGTGCAATCTTTGAGGTTAAGGCTCTTGACTATCAGATAGGTAGCATCTGCGGTGGAGGACGTTACGATAATCTCACCGGAATATTCGGCCTTCCTGACATGTCGGGTGTAGGCATCAGTTTTGGGGCTGATAGGATCTATGACGTCCTTAAAGGTTTGGACAAGTTCCCTAAGTCCTTGGCTTCCAGCACTACGCTTCTGTTTGCTTGCATGGGGGATAATGAACTTCGCTATGTTTTGCCAGTCGCTTCAGCCCTGCGCTCCGAGGGTATTTCCGTTGAGGTCTATCCAGATCCTTCAAAGTTGAAAAAGCAATTCGACTATGCGCAGAGAAAATCCATTCCATTTCTTTCAATCAATGGCGGAAATGAAGTCGAGGCTGGAATCATCCAGTTAAAGAACCTTGATACCGGAGAGCAGAAATCCTTCTCCAAGACCGACATTGCTGGAATGAAGGAGTTTATGAATATCTAATCGTTTCATCAACAGCAAAGAGGAATCCCCTTCCCAAATTTTGGTAACGTGCAAAATTTGGGAAGGGGATTCCTCTTTGCCTTTAACTAGATTACTATTATCAATATCGTGTTATTGAAAGTTTTTTGCTAAAATAATTGCGATTAAGAAAAATCTTTGTAACTTTGTAGTCCAACATCGCGGGGTAGAGCAGTTGGTAGCTCGTCGGGCTCATAACCCGGAGGCCGAAGGTTCGAGTCCTTCCCCCGCTACTAGTTTACCGCAACTACTTGCATGACAAGAGGTTGCGGTATTATTATTTCTTAATCATGCCATGACGATGGCTTTAGCGAACATTTAATTATGGCGAAATTCGGCCTTATTGGCAATCCTATTAAGGGTTCTGGCAGCCCTGCACTATTCGAGGCAGCGTATAAAAATGTAAAGGGTGCTGAGCATTCCTACGACCTGATAGAAGGGAGTGACTTTGAAGTGTCATTCCAAAAATTTATTGATGAATATGCTGCTGTCAATGTCACCGCCCCATTTAAGGAACTAGCATATTCAAAAGTTTTGGAATTGGCTCGTAAAGGCGAAGGAGCGCTTTCGGGGCCAGCGGCCCGCATCGGGGCGACTAACCTTCTGGTTAAGGGTTCCAATGGCATCGAGGCGTATAATTCGGACTTTACGGGGATTGTGACTGCTGTTGTAGAGGCGTATTTTCCGGGCATTGTCGAGGAGTTCATAGGTAATTTCGGTGACAAGTTCTTCGTGAAGATGCACCAGTTTTTCCTTATGACGCTAGGCCGCACATTCAACCGTCAGCCTCAGGCTCTTGTGGTCGGTTGTGGAGGTGCAGGAAGGGCTGCTGCTGTGGCTGCTGCTGAACTTGGATTCGCCACAATCCTGATGAATCGCACCATGGAAAAGGCTCAGGCAATCTCAGACTCTTTGCAGGAATATGGCTTCTTGCCCGATCCGATTTCTGATTTCAAGGAGGCCGTGAAGGAGTGCGACCTTGTGATCTACACCCTGCCGATGGCCTTGCCGGAGATCGCTGAGTTTTCCGCCGATGATTTTGCCGGAGAGGATTCCGGCCAAAGAAAGGTCATCCTTGAGGCGAACTACAAGACTCCGTCTTTTGATGACGTGGCCAGGCAAAAACTAACTTCTGCAGACTGCACCTACATCTCAGGTCGTCGCTGGCTTCTCTATCAGGCATTAACTGGTTACTCCATCATGACCGGTCTCCAACCCGACCTCAAAGCCATGTCCGAGGTTGTTTTCTAGGTTGCTGGGCTTGCCGAAGCGACAGTGTGGCATCTGTGCGCCCAAGGTACATTTCTGCGCACCAGTTGCCTTTTTGCCGACGGTCGTGCGTCCAAATGGCATTCCCACTCACCGATATCGGTGTGTGGCCTATTCCTCTCTGTTCCGTGCACACGCGAAAGGGATAAGACTATGATGCGTATCGTGCAAGTAGGGGTTTATAAGCTCAAATGTACGGTCAGACAAAAATTACTATTGCAAAATCAAAAACTATTGCAAAATCAAAATGGGGGGGGGTATATTTGTAAAATTTTTAAGCATTAATTTACAAATGAAAATCAATTCTCTTAAACCTTACTCGCCTCCCGTCGTGGAAGTCCTGAACGTGGAACTGGAACAAAGCGTGCTCATCAGCAACAGTATGAACACTGAAAGTCTGGAAGAAGAAACATACAATTGGTAATCAGCAGGAAATCATGAAGACAATTACAAAAGCAACAATGACACTTGCGGCCCTATTCGGGCTTGCAGGCTGTGCCAAAGAAAACCTTAGCTCTCCAGAGAAGAACCTGTCCGGCAACACCACTGTGACATTGACAGCCGACCAAGAGAACACCGGTACCAAGGCCGAAATCAGTTCGGAAGACAGCAAACTCATCAACTGGACCAAGGATGACGCAATCACGGTGATAGACGGTGAAGGAAAGAATGTCAAGTTTACTCTGACAAATGGCGCCGGCACCACAACGGGCAAGTTCGAGAGCGAAGAAGCCAGCCCGGCGACGAGCTACACGGCACTCTACCCTTATCAGAAGGGCGTGACCTTCCAGGAGAAATTTAATATTATAACTCTGAAAGGAGTGGTTCTGAAAAGCGAACAGACGGCAGTGTCCGGCTCATTCGACCCGGAGGCGGCCTTGATGATGGGTACTACCGGGGACGGAAGCACAAATCTGAGTTTCAAGAATATAGTGGGCTTTGTGAAATTGACCCCTACCGTCTCATGTAAGAAGATTACCCTCACGGGCACGAGTTCAGCCGCGCTTGCAGGAACAGCAGACATCACCGTGAACAAAGAAGGTTTGCCAGAGGCCAAGGTTCAAGACAAGGCTTCAAGCAGCGTCTCCATATCTGGCGACATCGAGGCCGGCAAGACTTACTACATCGCAATTTTCCCAGCAGCAATGGAAAGTTTCAGCCTGACCTTTACGGCCTCTGACGGAAAGAACACCTGCAAAAGTTCAAGTAAGCCTCTGACTATCAAGCGCAATTATGTAACCGGTCTCGGCGAGGTGGAGGGAGGAGAATATCCTTACATCACATTCACGGCTGAATCCTCGCAGAAGTTCAAAATCTCGCGGGACTTCTTTTATCTCTACTATTCTGTCGGAGATTCCGATTGGCAAAGTGTTAAGGCTAACACTGAAGTGGAATTCGGTGGCTCAAAGGGAAACTTGAGGCTTCGTGGGGGAAATGATAAGAATAAGAATACGAAAGGAACTTGTTACGACGACATAACCACTACAATCAGTTTTACTGAAACAAATGTAAAGGTAAGTTGCAAAGGTGACATCCGCACCCTCATTGACTGGGAAAATTATGCAACGGTTGAAACCAAAGACGCTAAGTTTTCAAAGTTGTTCTACGGATGTTCTGTCTTGACTTCAGCTCCTGATCTCCCGTCGAAAAATTTGTCATCCAACTGCTATTCTAGTATGTTCTACGGCTGTACCGGCCTGACAACTGCTCCCGCACTTCCTGCCACAGTACTTGCAAAAGGCTGCTATGCGCAGATGTTCTACGGCTGTACCAACTTGAAATCTGCCCCTGCACTTCCTGCTACAGTACTTGCAGAGAGCTGCTATGCGCAGATGTTCTACGGCTGTACTTTATTGAAGAATGCCCCTGAATTGCCTGCTGAAAAGGTTCCAGACAATGCATATAATGAAATGTTCTACAAATGTACGTCACTTGAAGTAATGCCGACGATTTCAGCCAAAACTGTCAATGCATACGGAATGCAAGAAATGTTTTATGGGTGCAGCAGGCTGTCCACGGTGACGGACCTTTGCATCGAAACTTTTAATACTAATAATAATGGCGTTGGTTATAACTGCGCCAACATGTTCGCCTACTGCAAGAACCTTACTGCCGCACCAAAACTTCCGGCAACAACGCTCGCTGATTATTGTTACCAGGATATGTTTAACGGATGCGAGAATTTATCTTCTGCTCCGGAACTCAATGCTGTTGTGGTTCGTGAGGGCAGTTATCAGCGGATGTTTGCTAACTGTACCCGTCTGAAAGCAGCACCGGCACTGCCAGCAACAGAAGTGAGGAAATTCGGCTACGAGCGGATGTTTGTGAATTGCACCGGGATGGAATCCGGCCCGGAATCCCTTCCTGTGACAGAACTTAAAGAAAAGTGCTATAATAGAATGTTCTATGGGTGCAGTTCTCTAACCAAAGCGCCAAAGTTGATGGCTATGGAAATGGCTAAAAATTGTTGCACCGAGATGTTCAGTGGGTGCAGTAAAATAGATGAAGTTATTCTATATGTCAGAAACTTTGACACAAATTATAGCCCTTTCACCAGTTGGCTGACCGGAACAGCGAAAAACGGCAAAGGCAAACTGCATATAAGAAGCGGATTACTTAACGCTACTAAAACTGCGCTCTGCCTTCCAGAAACCTGGACTTTCGCGGAAGACGTTACAGACTGATGCATAATATGTCATAAAAATAATGCGAGGATGGCCGGCTGTCATCCTCGCATTATTTTTGTGTTGCCGGCAAGGATTTTCCACCTGTCCGTGCGCCCAAGGTGCATTTCCACTCACCAGTAACCTTTTAACGATCGGTTGTGCGTCCAAAGGGCATTCCCGCTCACCGGCAATCTCTTGACATATTCACCGTGCGTCAAGCTGAGCTTTCCACGCACCAGTGCGTGTGTTTGATTATTATACGCGCAGAGAAAGTTTGGTTGGATAAGCGGTATTCGGGATTTGCTGCAATTTTGCAGTAAATCCCGAACTTGCTGTTTTTAACGCTCACTAAGAGGAAATAAAGCCAGAATATTCTGTTCTGAAGTGGATGCCTTTACTGCCTTTGGCGGAGGGCTTCGAAGAGGAGGATGGCGGCGGAGACGGAGACGTTGAGGGAGTCGAGGGCACCGAGCATCGGGATGCGTATGTGGGCGTCGGCGGCCTTTCGCCAGATGTCGGTCAGGCCGGTGGACTCGGTGCCCATCACGATGGCGGTCGGCTTCTTCATGTCGGTGTCGTAGTACAGGGAGGAGTCCTGAAGCTGCGCGGTGAGTATCTGAATATGTTTGTCTTTGAGCCAGGCGATGGTCTCCTCGGAGGAGGCGACTGCCACCTGTCTGGAAAACACGGCTCCTATGCTGGCCCTGATGAGGTTCGGGTTATAGAGGTCGGTGAGAGGGTCGCAGATGATGATGGCATCGGCTCCGGCAGCATCGGCACTTCTGAGCACGGCGCCAAGGTTGCCTGGCTTCTCAACGCTCTCAAGCACTATGACGAGCGGATTCTTGCTGAGTCTCAGGCTCTCCAGAGTCCTTTCTCTGAACTCAACCTCAGCGATGACACCCTCCGTGCCGCCCCTGTAGGCTATCTTGCCGTAAAGTTCGTACGGAACTTGTACGACACCTACCTTTGGATTCAGCCTTTCCGCTTTGCCAAGAAAGTCGTTCAGTTCCTCCTCTGTCAGCAACTCTCCGCAGATGAACAGAGTCTTCGGAACGAATCCGGCGTCAAGACAGTGGCCGAGTTCCCTGCGGCCTTCAACAACAAACAACCTTTCCGACCGCCTAAGTTTCGACTTCTCTTGAAGCGCCAGCAACTCCTTGATCTTCTGGTTCTGAGTAGATGTGATGTTCTCGATTCTCATAATAATTTAAAAAAATGACTTTATTTTTCGACTGTCTGAAATGACAGTGGAACGTGATGGTACCACACGAAAAGGAAAGTCGGACGCTTTCATGATGTTTCAGACGGCAAAAAGGGTGACCCAGACATTGAGGTCACGGCCACCCTTTCTAAATATTCAAAATTGATTATTCCTCTGTCGTCTCTGCGCCCTTGTCGCTCTTCACGATCTTCTCCGGACGCATCTGAGGGAAGAAGAGCACGTCCTGAATGGTCGTCTGGCCGGTCATGAACATGGTCAGACGGTCGATGCCCATTCCGAGACCTGAGGTCGGTGGCATTCCATATTCAAGGGCGCGCACGAAGTCGTAGTCGATGAACATGGCCTCGTCGTCACCGTGGCTCTTGAGGGCGGCCTGCTCCTCGAACCTCTCCAACTGGTCGATAGGGTCATTGAGCTCTGAATATGCGTTCGCGAGCTCCTTGCCGCATACGAACAGCTCGAATCTCTCGGTGAGGGTAGAATCCTCGCGATGCCTCTTTGTCAGCGGAGACATCTCGACTGGGTAGTCGATGATGAACGTAGGCTCGATGAGATGCTCTTCGCAATATTCTCCGAAGATGGCGTCGATCAGCTTGCCGACACCCATAGAAGGCTCGTACTCGACGTTGAGTTTCTTGCAGGTCTCGCGCAGCTCGTCAACTCCCATGCCCTTCACATCCACACCGGCATATTCCTTAATGGCCTCAAGAATAGGCAGTCTACGGTAGCCGGCCTTGAAATCGATCTCCTTGTCGCCGATTTTCACGACAGTGGTGCCGTGCAGCTTGAGAGCAATCTTTTCGAGCATCTTCTCTACGAAGTCCATCATCCAGATGTAATCCTTGTAGGCCACGTAGATCTCCATGCAGGTGAACTCAGGGTTGTGGGTCTTGTCCATACCCTCGTTGCGGAAGTCCTTGGCGAACTCATAGACACCGTTGTAGCCACCAACGATGAGCCTCTTGAGGTAAAGCTCGTTGGCGATTCTCATGTAGAGATCGATGTCGAGGGCGTTGTGGTGGGTGATGAACGGACGTGCGGTCGCTCCTCCCGGAATAGGCTGGAGGATTGGGGTCTCGACCTCAAGGCAGCCAGCGTTGTTGAAATATTCCCTCATTGTGGCGATGATTTGGGCTCTCTTGACGAATACGTCCTTTACCTGCGGGTTCACGATGAGATCCACGTACCTCTGACGGTAGCGAAGCTCCGGATCGGTGAACGCGTCATAGACAACACCGTCAACCTCCTTGACGATAGGGAGAACCCTCAGGGACTTGCTCAGGACCGTAAGTTCCTTGGCATGGACGCTGAGCTGGCCGGTCTGGGTGATGAAGGCGAATCCCTTGATGCCGATGATGTCACCGATGTCAAGCAGTTTCTTCCAGACCGTGTTGTACATCGTCTTGTCCTCGCTAGGACAGATCTCGTCCCTCTTGATGTAGATTTGGATTCTTCCCGTGGCATCCTGAATCTCGCCGAACGAGGCCGCGCCCATGATTCTTCGTGACATCAGACGGCCCGCGATGCAGACCTCATGGAAGTTGCCTTTCTCCGGGTCGAAGCCGGCCTCAATTTCCTTAGCGGTCGCGTTGACCGGATAAAGAGGTGCCGGATAAGGGTTTATGCCCAATTCCCTTAACTTTGCGAGAGACTCTCGTCTGATTCTCTCCTGCTCGCTGAGTTCGATGTTTGCCATATTGTTAATTTTTAATATTCAAAACAATAAGATTGAGCCGTAGCCCAGAATATGCAAAAATACTACTTTTAATTCACATTCTGAAATTAAATCCGTACCTTTGTCTATTATGGGAAAAGAGCGCAAATGGATTTTGAAGGAGCCGGCTGATCCGGAGAAGGTGGGAAGGCTTTCCGCTGAACTGGGCATTGACCGGGTTCTCGCTGACCTTCTTGTCAAGAGGGGAGTCGAGACTTTCGAGCAGGCGCGCTCGTTCTTCCGTCCGAGCCTTAACGACCTGCACAATCCGTTCCTGATGAAGGACATGGATGTGGCCGTGGAAAGAGTCCGCAAGGCCATCACGAGCGAGGAGAAGATTCTGGTCTATGGAGACTACGATGTGGACGGCACGACCGCCGTCTCGTTGGTATATTCATTCCTAAGAAGATATTCCTCCAAGGTGGATTTCTACATTCCTGACCGCTACGATGAAGGTTATGGCGTGTCCTACAAAGGCATCGACTGGGCCGGGGACAATGGTTTCGGGCTCATTATCACCTTGGACTGCGGCATCAAGGCCAATGAGAAGGTTGAATATGCTACTGCGAAAGGAATTGACGTCATCATTTGCGACCACCATCTTCCTGAGGACACGCTTCCACCGGCTGTGGCCGTACTTGACCCTAAGCGTGAGGACGACACCTATCCGTTCGATGACCTAAGCGGCTGCGGAGTGGGCTTCAAGCTTGTGCAGGCATATTCCCAGAAGTATGGCATTCCGTTCGAGACTTTGATTCCACTGTTGGATCTGCTGGTTGTCAGCATCGCTGCGGATCTCGTGACGATGGTGGGGGAGAACAGGGTTCTGGCCCACTTCGGTCTCAAGCAGCTGAATGAGAATCCCCGCAAGGGTCTTCACGCTATGGCGACGCTCTCGAAACTGGAACTCGGTCATCTGACGATTGACGACATCGTGTTCAAGATCGGTCCGAGGATCAACGCTGCCGGAAGAATGGAGACTGGTCGTCTGGCCGTGGAACTCCTTACAGCTTCTGATGACCACACCGCCACCATGATCGGTGAGAAGATTAACGACAACAACAACGACCGCAAGAGCATCGACCGAGAGATTACTCAGGAGGCCCTTGAGATGGTCCAGAACGGTTCCGCTCTGTCAACTGACGCGGCGACAATCGTTTACAATCCGACGTGGAACAAGGGTGTTGTTGGAATTGTGGCTTCGCGCCTTGTCGAGGCGTTCTACAAGCCTACTATCGTGCTGACAAAGTCGAACGGATTCATCACCGGATCCGCCAGAAGTGTTGCTGGTTTCGACCTGTATGAGGCCATAGAGAACTGTGCCGATCTTCTTGAGAACTTCGGCGGGCACGTCTATGCCGCTGGCCTGACGCTAAAGGAGGGCAATTTGGAGGAGTTTGTGAGCAGGATTGACAAGTTCATCTCCGAAAAGATCACTGAGGAGATGCTCACCCCGATGACCGACATCGACGCCAAGTTGGAGTTCAGCCAGATCACTCCGAAATTTTTCCGTCTCCTGAAGCAGTTCCAGCCTTTCGGCCCAGGCAACACCAACCCGGTCTTCCTGACCGAGAATGTCTCCGACGGCGGCAATGGCCGCAAGGTGGGAGCAGGCGGTGTCCACATGAAACTGGATCTCATCGATGAGAAGCAGCCTTTCCACCAAATCCCCGCCATCGCCTTCAACATGGCCGAATTCTACGACTACATCAAGGCCGGCAACCCCTTCGACATCTGCTACTCCATCGTCGAGAACTACTACCGCGGCAACACCACCCTCCAGCTCCGCATCAAAGACATCAAGGAGCGCGATGAGTTCATTTAGGAGTATTTTCGGCTTTCCATAGAAGTTGAGAATTAATGTTGTTAGTACCAAGTGGCGGTATTGGATTATTTGTCTTTTGCTTAAAAAACTCAAAAGAAAGGACGCTGATCTTGGCAAGTAATTCAAATATCATTAAAATAATGTTGGTTCGTAGGCGTAACTCTTTGGTAGCAGCAGTGATGATAGGGTGGGAACTGCAAGGTTGAGCAGTTCTTGGGGCTCCAATTTATGTAACCCCCCTCCATATTCACGACCATTGATTGCAAATTGTTCGCTAGTCACTTCATTGAGCGCATTCCAAACATCTTTGAGTGTTTTTGCGTCTGCCAAACATCTAGAATAGTTCTCTTTGGGGTAAAGAAGCAAATATACATTAGTCGTTATTGCCTCAGTCTTATTAAGAATAAAGCGAAACATCTTTTTTGAAGAGTCACCACGCCCCATATAGGGTATAATAAAAGGTGCTGGCTTTCTGTCTTCGCAGTGATACCATAATGGACGATGACTGCATATATATCCCTTGTTTACCCCCCGCTTTTGCCCTTCTTGTATATATTCCCAGACACTTGGATATTTTTCTTGCAACAGTTCTTCCGATAAATTGCATGAGAACAAATATTGTTTTTGTGGTAATGCAATGTTCCCTTCCTTGTCAGATGTGATAATGTCTTCTTTCAGAAACCTTGGACTCGGAAGCAGAGGCTTGAGAAACTTTGAAGGTATATGATACTTTTCTATGATGTCTGTATCAACGATAAAGAAATCGTTGCCTCCTGTCGCTACTCCACGTTTAACAGTGAAAAAGTTTCCTATCTTGCATTCATCACTATTAGAGCTTAGCATAACATCTTCATCAAACAGAGGTGACCATTTGCCTGATACATTCAACTCACTTCTGTTTATCATCTTTGTCTTTGAAGGATTGTCCACATCTTTCCCACACGAGAATTCTATCTTGCTTTCAGTCGGTTTGCATTTTCTGAAATATACAACGGTAGAGCTGACAAGCGCATCTTCAAACTGCACATCATCAGCCTTAAACTTGTGAATACACACAAGGTCCACACATTCAAGTAAATATTGTTTTACTGCCTTCCCGTAATTCACATCCAAGAATTCCGATGGTATAAGCCAACAAGACAAAGCTCCTTCAGTCAACCATTTTTCCGAGAGAATCAGAAAATAACAATACAGACCAGCCAATCCAGAAATCTTGATTCCAGAATTCTGCATGACTTTTTTTTGTAAATCTCTTTTAGTCTCTGTGTCTAGGTGATGATGTCTTACATACGGAGGATTGGCTACAAGCAAGTCGAAACTTTCGCCATTGGTTTCTTCTTTCAAGAAATCTACGTTTCTTATCTCCAAGTCCTCTTTTGCCCAAAGTTCTTTCGCTGGAGTACAATAATGTGTGTCAACCTCGAATCCAAGCGCATGACCAGCCTTATCTTCATACACATTGCGAAATGCTGCATAGAATGCACCTAATCCGATTGATGGTTCTATGAAAGTAACATTTTTTTTATGACAGAGAGATTTCGCTTTATTCATGATACTGCACGCCAAGGGGTATGGAGTGGCAAATTGCCCCTTCATATTGCGTTCCTTTGATGTTTTTTGCGAATCCAATGATTTCTGCAATCTATCACGCTCGCTATTGTAATATGCTATATTGAAACTCATACTCCTGCCTTTTTGAAATCCGATACTCTATGTTCCCATACCCAATCTATGCCCTCAGCAGCTTCGTATCCCAAATAACCACTGTCGAAATAGCCACATAAGAAAAGTACGAAATCTATATGATTACCATATGTTGACTTTAGTTGCTCTATCTTTTGGGCTTCTTCTTTTCTACGTTTATTAGTGTTTGTGAAATCTCCAGCAGACTTGCACTCCACAAGAAGTGGTAATGTGTCTTCGGTGCACCTCTTTCGCTTGATGACAACATCGATAGGCATATTTACTCCAAGGCGACTCATCTTGACAGGTACGTTGAGATGATATGTAAACGTGCCTTGTTGCATTTCAGAGAAAGAGGTTACATCTTTTGACTCTACAAATGTGTAACCTTCAGAAATGAGAAAATCTCTGATAACTTTCAATTGCCTCTTCTCTTGTTCATTGCGGATTATCGGGTCAGACAAAGTTCCGCATAATCTATCGGCAACAATACATTCCGCAATTTTAAGCTCTTCCTCGGTAGGAGTGTTGCCTTTCTGAATCCAAGCGAACAATTCAACATCAAGTAGTTTGTTCAATACATGGACAATCCGATTTAAACTTTCTTCCTTTTCTCCCTCTGTTATTCTTTGCGGAAAACGTCCCTCTTCTATATTCTTGACAAAAGAAGGCTTTACACCTGAAAAACCGATAAGTCTGTCACGTGCAATAGGTGGTGTTGTTGCCATTCGCAATATTGTGATGAGCGCAGGATGCTCATTTAGATGTGTTGTAGTAAAATGGAAGTTATCAGTTTGGCTGATTGCCAAGCCAGCCTGCTCCATTGCACGCTTGCGCTCTCTTGTGTAAGTTGTTGGGGCGAAATTCAGAAACCAATCGTTGTAGAGTGAAACCGATAGAATGGTGTCCTCCTTCCATTGTTCTGTATTTCTCCTATTAATTATAGTATTTGACTTTTGCGCCATTTCGTTTATTATCTGGTTTCGGGAATATTTCCAATTCTAATCTTGTATTCCAAAGTTCCTCAGCCTGTCACGAACTTCCATAAGAGCAAAGCCAAGAAGATTTTCTCCATTCCAGAGTGAGGGATTCGTCTCTTCTGGAGCAAATTCATCAAATCCGATTCCCCATATTGTGTCTTTGGGACTTGCTTCAACTATGATCTTATCGCCAGTGTTTAACATAAAATGCCGCAAGTCGTCATTTTGTGAGAATTTGGCGAGATTGCTTTCAACGACAATCTGAAAACGTTTCTCGATCCACACATCGTCATTGTAATTCTTAACCAGGCGCCCCAGCCTCTTGATAGTCATTTGGTCAGTCTCGGCAAGAATCTGTGTCATCACTTCTTTATCTCCAAAAATATTGGCTTTCTGCGCCATCATATATTGCTCAGCGCAATTATATTCTTGCCCATCTACTGTGAAAAGGCAAGGATACCATTGGCTGAAGCAAGATTTGCTAACGCCATTCTTTCCCTTTTGGTGTCCCCAAAAGAACACGAAGTCGTCTTTTGTGAACGAATAGTTCTTCTTGATTAAAAGTTCTTTACTGTATTTCATGTCGTGTGTCAAATATATGTTGATGCGAACCTTACGCTTGAGCGACCTCGACTTTCCAGCCCTCGATGGTGCGAGTTTCGGTTGAGATATTCACTCCGACTTTCAGCAGGCGCATTTTGTTTGCGGCATTGGTTGTGTCAAACTTGTAAGGAATAAGGTACCCTTTGTCGTCAATCTGCTTCAAGGCGACTTCCGCGGAGCTGTCCACCTTGAACTCAAAGACATAGACGCAGTCCTGCGTGCGGCAGACCGCGTCTGCCCGACCGATGGCGGATTTCACCTCGCTTTGAATATAATAGCCGAGCAGGGAGAAAACGAGATAGATAATTGTCTGGAAATGCTTCTCGGTCTTGTTCTCCAAGTCATAAGGAATTCCTGCCATGAATGACTGCATCCGCTGTAGGGCGTCGTTGATGTCATTTCTGTTCAGAGCGGCACTGAATTTCGCCACGAACATATTCCCGGACATCCGTTTGCTGTTGTAGCGGGCGAGAAGGCATTCTGTAAACCCTATCTTGACCTCTTCGTTAGGGTAGCCGAGGGTGTATAGTTTTGTCCTTTGGTCGTAACCTTTTATGGTCAGGTAGCCGGCCTGGTAGAGCATCGGCAGCGTGTCATCGCAGAGTTCGGGCGAGATGTCGAAAGCCGATTCCGGGATGTCGGTCATGCTGTCCAACTCCATCTCATCTATCGGATTCCTATCCATTCTCTCGATGAGGAATGTCGGAGTTCCGCTCTCGAACCAATAACTTCCAAAGCGCTGCGTGTCAAGAGCTTTTATCAAACTATAAGGATTATAAATATCCTCGGACTCATCGCAGAAGTGGTAGCCGTCATAGTTTTCCTTCAGTTTTTCGAGAGCCTCCCCGTAAGAGATTCCGAGCCCGGAGGCTAGGTCTGTGACAGAATCCTTCATCTGAGTCTCGATTTCAGTCTGTGAGATGCCGCAGACAGCTGAATATTTCGGCAGCATCGAGATGTTCATCAGATTGTTGAGTTCACTGAATATGCTCAGCTGCGCGAACTTGGTGATTCCGGTGATGAACACAAACCTGAGGTACGGATCCAAGCTTTTTATCGGGCTGTAGAAATTCCGCATTATCTGACGCATCGGTGCAAGCCTTGCCGGATCGTTCATCACGTCTAGCAGTGGGGAGTCATATTCATCAATGATTATAACGGCTTTCTCACCGGTCTGCTCGACAGACCTTTGCACAACCCCTTCAAGCCTTTGGTTGATGTTGACATCCTTTTCTCCACGGCCATATATCTTCTCATACACAAATAGTTTCTTGTCCAGTTCTTCCAACAACTCAGACTCGCTCCTATGCTTAGCCGTTGACATGTCAAATTGGAACACCGGATGCTTTCTCCAATCCTTCTCCAGTTCTCCCGCCTTGAGTCCATTGAACAACTCTTTTTCACCAGCAAAGTAACTATGGAATGTGGTGGAAAGCAATGACTTTCCGAATCGACGCGGCCTGCTGAGGAACACATACTTGTATGCGTTCACGATTTCATAGACATAGCCCGTCTTGTCGATGTAATGATAACCTCCCTCAATGATCTCACTGAAAGTCTGCACCCCGATCGGGTATCTCTTAATCCTTTTCTCCTCCATAGCCGTAAAGAATATGATTTTCAATTCCAAATATAGTGAATATTTCCCAAACGGCAGAGGTTGGGTTCGTTTCGTGTTAATAGTTCTCTTTCAGCGTAGGATGTGTTTCACAACTTTTTTAGCCGTGGCGGATAATTGATTGAATATCACCGAAATAATGATTTGCCTTTAGCCGATATTAACTAAAGATGAATATCTTATTGCTTGACATTCAAGATGTTGCGATCCACGACCTCTTTGATTTGGGTGGCGATTTGGGCGAAAGTCAGGCCATCGATGTCGATTATGTGGTGCGCGGTGGCAAGGTACTGGGGAGAGCGGGTACGCATCAGGGATTCGATGCGTTGGCGGAGGCCGTCTTTTTCGTTTGGTATTTCCGTGCTGGGCGGCAGGGCGGAACTGAGCATCGGGCGCCCTTCGGAGTGGCCTTCTAGGTTGGAGAGGAGGGTGCCAGTGGTGGCGCGGAGATAAAAACAATCGGTGTGCCAGCGGATCAGCTGACGGCAGGACTCGGAAGTCACGGTGCCACCACCGAGGGAAAGGATGGCGCGGGGACGGGCGTGATCACTGAATATCTCCTCTAGGGCCTCACGCTCCATCTGGCGGAAAGCCGCTTCACCATATTCATTGAATATTTCGGGAATTTCCTTGCTCTGCTTTTCTTCAATGTAGGTGTCAAGGTCGATCAGGCGGCATTCGGGGAGCAGCGTCGCAAGGATTCTCCCGACACTGCTCTTGCCGCAGCCCATAAAGCCTATTAGGGATATGTCTTTCATATTCTCCTTGCTGCGTATGTCTCTCGTAGCCACGAAAGCTCTGATCAATTTTGAATATGTCAGCGTTTAGAAAAGCGTAGGTTCGTCAATGTCACCGATGTCAGGAATATCCCCAGAGCCGAGAAGGTCAGCGGCACTGGTCTGCCCACCGTCAATTGTTGAAGCATCGGCGGAATTTGTCTCGCCTTGTGTCTCGTCTGATTCCACATCGTCAATGATGTCCAGCGGCTCGTCCTCTAGGTCGTCCTCCGGCTTGTGCAGAGGCTCGATGAACTTCACCTCCTTGAGGTCGTACTGGTGACACTTCTTACCCTTGGCGGAGTAACCCTTCTTGGCGATGTATTCCTCAGCGTCAATGTTCTCCGGATCACGATGCTCGTACTTGCCTCCGAAGATCACCTGGAACTGAGGATGCCTGTCCTCGGAAATGTCCACAAGGTATGATTTCGCTCCCGGGGCGATGAACGACAGCGGAGTGTTGTCGCTCAGAACGAAACTGAACCTCTTGACGTAGAACGCCTTGGCCGCCCCGTCGTAGTAGAGGGCGGTGTAAGTCTTGTTCGGGTCGAACTTCTCGATCTTGATCACTTCGCCCTGATAGCGGTTGGAGACATCGAACGA
Source organism: Bacteroidales bacterium UBA755 (assembly GCA_002297815.1). Classification (GTDB taxonomy): domain Bacteria; phylum Bacteroidota; class Bacteroidia; order Bacteroidales; family UBA932; genus Cryptobacteroides. The sequence goes on from DBKH01000006.1 coordinate 31,897, forward strand.
AGTCGTGTAGAATGTTCCGTCCTTGAATATCGCCAGAACCTTGTCCTCTGGGCCGAACTCACCGAGGTACTGGCCACGCTGCTCATCGTTGAGCTTCTGGATGTCAGCATCGTACCAGATGTCCTTGCCACCGATTGTGGACACTCCCTTGGATTTCAGCTGAATCCTCGCGATAGGGTTTTTGGACACCAGATTGCCTCTAGAGGCCTTGCCCTTGATCGCAAGGGTGGAGAAATCATATTCAAACTGCGTCTTTTTCAACTTCGGGCGCGGACGCAGGTATATTCGTACAGATTCGGCCTCGCCGTTGTGGTTGACCGTGAACCAGAGGATCTTTGAGCCTTCCTCGCCTGTGGTGATGTCGTAGTCCTTGTCTCTGGTGACGCTGGTGATCGCGAACCTCTTGGCGTAGGAGACGCTGCTCTTGCCCTCTCGGTAGATGACGTTGTAGATGGTTCTGCTGTCGCCGCGGTTGAACACCCCGACATAGAGCAGATCCTTCCAGAAGAACGCCTTGTCCGTGACTTTGGTGATGCGGTACTTGCCGTCCTTGCCGATGACTATGATCTCTGAAAGGTCTGAGCAGTCGCAGACGAACGTGCCGTTGTCGTCTCTTTTGAGCGATAGGCCGACGAAGCCCTCCTCGTAGTTCGCGTAGAGCTTGGCGTTGTTGCTGACAACCTTGGTGACAGCGATGCTCTCGAAGGCAGTGATCTCGGTCTGGCGGACGAAAGGCTTGCCGTACTTGGTTTTAAGCATCTTGAACCAGTCGATTGTGTACTGGGTGATGTGCTCGATGTTGTCCTTGACGGTCTGCATCTCCGACTCGATGGCAGCAATCTTCTCGTCTATGGCCTTCGTGTCGAACTTCGAGATCTTGCGCACAGGCTTCTCCACGAGTTTTTCGATGTCTTCCATCAGAATCTCACGGCGGAGTATGTCCTGATAGGTCTTCATTTCGGAGAACACGTCCTGAAGCTGCTGCTCCCAACTGTTCTGGTTCTGCTCCAGAATCTTATAAACTTTGTTCTCAAAGAATATCCTTTCGAGTGAGGTGTAGTGCCACTGGTCCTCCAGCTCAGCGAGCCTAATCTCTAGCTGCCACTTGAGAAGATCCCTCGTGTGGTTTGTGTCGTACACTAGGATGTCCTTGACGGAGAGGAACTGAGGCTTGTTGTCCACAATGACGCAGGCGTTCGGGGCGATGTTGCACTCGCAGTCAGTGAACGCATAGAGAGCATCAATCGTCTTGTCTGGGGACACATCGTTCGGAAGGTGAATCAGAATCTCGACCTTCTCGGTTGTCATGTCCTCAATCTTCTTGATCTTGATCTTGCCTTTGTCCTTGGCTTTGAGGATCGAGTCTATGAGGACGTGTGATGTCTTACCGTATGGAATTTCGGTGATGGCCACCGTGTTCTTGTCGATCTTCTCTATCTTTGCGCGCACTTTCACGCTGCCGCCACGGGCTCCGTCCTTGTAGTTGCTGCAATCAGCGGAACCACCGGTAGGGAAGTCCGGGTAGATCGTGAAGTCTTCGCCCTGAAGGATGTTGATCGAGGCGTCGATGAGTTCGTTGAAGTTGTGAGGGAGGATTTTGGATGCCATTCCGACGGCGATTCCCTCAGTGCCCTGCGCAAGCAGGAGCGGGAATCGGACCGGAAGCTCAGTCGGCTCCTGGTTGCGTCCGTCGTAGGATGTCATCCAGTTTGTGATCTTCGGATCGAAGACGACTTCTTTGGCGAATTTGCTCAGACGGGCCTCGATGTAACGGGGAGCAGCGTTGCTGTCACCGGTGAGGATGTTTCCCCAGTTTCCCTGACAGTCAATCAGAAGGCCTTTCTGTCCGAGCTGCACAAGGGCGCCCAGGATGGAAGCGTCACCGTGCGGGTGGTACTGCATCGCCTGTCCGACGATGTTCGCCACCTTGGTGTAGCTTCCGTCGTCCATCCTGTACATCGCATGGAGCACTCGTCTCTGCACCGGTTTGAGCCCGTCAACGATGTGTGGCACAGCCCTTTGCAGAATGACATACGAAGAATAGTCCAGAAACCAGTCCCTGAACATTCCCGAAAGTTTGTACTTCTTGCTGTCTGAACTGAGCAGCTTGTCGTATTTACCTGAAGACTTGGCCGAAGTCTCGTCAATCGGGGCCTCGTTCAGTTCCTCGTCCTCGTTGCCTCCTTCCGGAGTCTCAATGTCATCCCACTCGTCTTTAGCCATACCTGAATATTCCTCTTAAATAATTATTATTCCTTTAATCGTCCTTCTTGTCCGGATTTATTCCTCGTAACCAAACTTCCGGAGTTCCTTTCGGCTCTCCCTCCAGTCCGGATTGACCTTCACGAAAAGCTGAAGGAATACCTTCTTCTGGAAGAAGTCCTCCATCTCCAGCCTCGCCTCCGTGCCGACTTTCTTCAACGCCGTGCCACCCTTGCCGATGATGATCCCCTTCTGGGAATCACGCAGCACGTAGATGACAGCACTGATCTCGTACCTTTCGTGACCTTCCTTGAAAGCCTCCACAGCCACCTCGCAGCTGTAAGGCACCTCCTGGCTGTAGTTCTCTAGAATCTTCTCCCGGATGATCTCCGAAGCGAAGAACCTGAGATTCCTGTCAGTGAACTGATCCTTGTCGAACCAAGGCGGCGCGACAGGAAGCTTGCTCATCACGGCATTCAGGACGCTCTCAAGGTTGAACCTTTCTTTTGCCGACACCGGAATGATAACACCCTTAGGGAGTTGTTCCTGCCAGTAG
>DBKH01000007.1 GCA_002297815.1 Bacteroidales bacterium UBA755
AAAGGGTGCTCGTCAAGGTGGGAGTCAACATCTCCACTCAGACCCGCACGATTGAATCTTGGAAAGTCTCTTTGGAATAGAAAAGGCGACCGGAAAACCCAGCCGCCATATTCAAAAATTGAGTGAGTGATTCATCTACTTCATAGTCACTGAAATGACGTAGTCCTCGGCAGGGAGGTCAGTCGGGAGGGTGATGAAGAGATTCTCCCCGACTTTCTTCGTTGCAAGGGCGGAACCGTCTGCCAATGCGGTGACGGACTTCACCTTGGCTTTCTTGGCGACCGGAATTTCAAGGACGGCTCCAGGATTCTTGAGGACATGAAGATAGAACGTCTTGCCACCGGCCAGAGGGGCGGTTGTGACACCCCACTCCTGTTCGGAAATAGGGCCTGGACCGCAACCTCTTATGGACTCTCCATTGACTTTCATCCACTGGCCGATCTCTTTCAGCAATGCAAGCGCGGCCTCAGGAAGACGGCCATCCGCGCGAGGGCCAATGTTCAGCAGAAGATTCGAGTTCAGAGAGACAGCCTTGGCCAAAGTCGCGATAAGCTGGGCGGAAGTCTTGTAGTCCCGGTCGGAGACACTGTAACCCCAAGTGTGGTTCATGGTCTGACACATCTCAAGAGGCAGCTTGTCGCTAACCATCTGGCCTTCGGAATATCCAGCGGTGTTCTGACCAGGAAGATCCCTCTCAAACATCTGAAAATCCTCACCCTCAATCGGTTGAATGTGATGGTTGTTACCGATTAGGCAGGCCGGATCAACTGAGTGGATATATTCATAGAACTCCGGCATCTTCCAGTTGAAAGGAATCGAGTCGCGCTTATGGTCCCAATAGCCATCGAACCAGAGGGCGCGGACTGGAGCGTACTGGGTCATCAACTCCTTGACCTGCTGCTTCATAAAGTCAAGGTAGTGGTCATAGTCAGGGTGATCGCCCTTACGACCGGTATTGCGTCCGGACTCTCCGATCGGGAAATCCTCCCTGATCCAGTCTAGGATTGAATAGTAGAACTGGAGGCTGAGCCCCTCTTTGTGGCAGGCGTCAGCGAGATCCTTGATCACATCCTTTCCCCAAGGGGTGGCCTTGACTATGTTGTAGTCGGAAGCCTTGGTGTCAAACATCGAAAAGCCGTCGTGATGACGGGAGGTGATCGTAACATAGCCCGCACCAGCGTCCTTAAATGCCTTTACCCACTCCTCGGCGTCGTAGCCGGCGGGATAAAAGGCGGAGGCCGCGTGGGCATATTCATCCTTGTTCAGGCCGCCAAGATTGAGGTACCACTCCCCTTGCGCGTACGAGGCATATATTCCCCAATGCAGGAATATTCCGAAGCGGTCATTGACGAGCTGCCTGCGAGCCTCAAGGTTCTCCGGGGTAGGCTGGTAGTGGTTCTGTGAATATCCCGCAGCAGCGGTCACGAGTGAAAGGCAAAGTGCCAAAAAGGTGGTTTTCAATGTCTTCATTGTGAATATTTTCAATTAATCAAAGAAACTGTTTTGATCTGTCTGGGATTCCTATTAAAGGCTAAAAACTTTAATTAGGAATATTATTGCTCTGGGTATAACGATCCAGCGATGCCCATCTGAAGGCCACGCAGCTCAGCGATGCCCCTCATCCTGCCATAGCATGAATATCCCGGATTGGATTTCTTCTGGAGGTCGTCGCACATCCTGTGGCCGTGGTCTGGACGGCAGAAGACACGGAATTTCCGCTCCTGCATCACTTCCAGAAGGGTCTTCATCATTCCGTACATGTCCACGTCTCCAGCGAGGTGAGTGTCCTCGAAATAGTTACCCTCTGCATCACGCTTTGTACTCCTAAAATGCACGAAATCAGTTCTGTCTCCGAACTCGCGCATCATTCCGACAAGATCGTTGTCTGCCCTGATGCCGAACGAGCCGGTGCAGAGGCAAAGCCCATTGGACCAGTTAGGAACGGCAGCAATAAGCTTGCGGAAATCCTCGGCTGTGGAAAGGATTCTCGGAAGTCCGAGAATCGGGAACGGAGGGTCGTCCGGATGGATCACCATCCTCACTCCGACCTCGTCAGCCACTGGGCAAATCTGGCTCAGGAAGAAGATTAGGTTGCGTCTAAGTTTCTCGGAATCAATTCCGTCGTACCTTTCAAGCTCTTTTCGAAACTGATCCAAAGTAAAGCTTTCCTCGCTGCCGGGAAGCCCGGCAATCATCGTGCGGGTGAGCCTGTGGATCTCTTCAGCATCCATCTTCTCGAAACGGGCCTTGGCCTTGGCGATGTCCACGGCTGAATACTCCTTCTCCGCTCCCGGTCTTTTCAAGATGAAAAGGTCAAACGCCAGCAGAGCCGCGCGCTCAAAGCGAAGGCAGGTCGAGCCGTCAGGAAGCCTGTAGTCCAAGTCTGTACGAGTCCAGTCCAGCACTGGCATGAAGTTATAGGTCACGCACTTGATGCCGCACTCTGAGAGGTTGCGGAGAGTCTGCTTGTAGTTCTCGATGTACTGGAGATAGTCTCCCGTCTGGGTCTTGATGTGCTCATGCACCGGCACGCTCTCCACTACGCTCCAAGTGAGTCCCCAGTCCGCGATCATCTTCTGACGGGCCTTTATCTCCTCAATAGGCCAAACCTGTCCGTTAGGAATATGATGCAGCGCGTGAACGATGTCAGTCACGCCAGTCTGACGAATATAATCCAGAGATATAGGATCATTCGGCCCATACCATCTCCAGCTCTCCCGCATCAAAAATATATTCTTATTCATTTTCAATTCAAAATATTCATTTACAAGTAATCAATAATATAGCCGAACACTCGGAGCGAAGCGACCGAAGGGGTTTCGGGGAATCCTTTCCCCGTGCCCCTCTGGGGCTGTCACGTAGTGACTGGGGGTTGAGCAAAAAGCAGCTTTTTCAATTTAGCAAAAGCTAAATCGAGAAAGCGTCAAATCCACCATCAACCACATTGATTGTACCTGTTACCGCTTTAGAGGCGTCGGATGCGAGCCAGTGAAGCGTTCCGAGAAGTTCCTCTGGTTCAAGGAAACGACCGAACGGAGTGTGAGCCAGAATCTTGTGAGAGCGGTCAGTCAGACTGCCGTCAGGATTCGTGAGCAGAGAACGGTTCTGGTTAGTGAGCAGGAATCCGGGAGCGATCGCGTTGACCCTGAAGCCCTCACCGAACTTGATTGCAAGCTCACCGGCCAGGTACTTGGTCCAGTTGGCCACAGCGGCCTTGGCGACACCATAACCAGCCACACGAGTCAAAGGCCTCAAAGAAGTCTCGCTGCAGAAATTGATGATTGAACCTTTCTTCTTTTCGACCATAGCCTTAGCAAAGACCATAGTAGGAAGGACAGTACCGAACAGATTGAGATCCACCACCTTACGTACAGCCTCCACATCCAGATCGAAGATGGTCTTTTCAGGCGGAACCGTCGCGGCAGCCATGTTTCCACCGGCTGCGTTCAACAGGATGTCAATCCCACCAAACTTCTCAACGATCTCCTTGCAGTTGGCCTCAAGGGTCTCCTTGTCAAGCACATTGGTAGGCAGGAAGCATGCCTCACCACCCTCAGCCTTGATCTCGGCAACAATGGCCTCACCCTTATCAGCTGCCCTGTCAAGATCCAGAAGCGCTACTTTCGCTCCCTGAGCAGCGAAATATTTCACGATGGTCGCACCGAGAACCCCGCAGGCTCCGGTCATCACGACCACCTTACCTTTGATGTCAAAAAGATTTTCCATAATTGTCTCTATTTGTTAAAGTTATTTTACTGGCATTGATTTGATCACCTTAGCGTTGATTTCTCTCAACTTCTTCTCATCCACCTTGATGACCTTACGATCATAGGTCATAAGACCGTTGACCTCACCTTCGACATCGGTGGTCTGGGTGTAAACGGCACCGCAGACTCCCTGCTTTACCAGAAGGATAAGATGCTCCGCGAAGTTTTCATATTCCTTAAGGACCTCATCTCCGTTCTTGTACTGGACATATCCCCAATTGCGGTCAGTCTGCCAAAGATGGCCCTCCAGCGGAAGTCCTATGCCACCGAACTCTCCCACGACATTGGCCATCTTTGTTTCCCAAAGGTACATCGCAGGATATGGATAGTGGTGGTTGTCCATAATGTCGCCGCAGTCCGGCTCCCAGTTGCCACCGGAAGACATATTGATAAGCCTTGTAGGATCCTGAGCCCTTGTGAACTCGACCGCGGTCTTGGTGTCGAACTGGCTCCAAGCCTCGTTGAACGGAACCCACATCACAATGCACGGGAACTTCTTGACCTGCGCGATGATCTCGGACCATTCCTTATAATAATTGGCCTTGGCCTGAGGTGTGGCAGGAAAATCGGTGCCTTCGTTGTAGTTATGCACTCCCCACTTGTTGAGGTTGTTGGAGCCGAAGCAAGGCATGTCCTGCCAAACGAGCATTCCGATCTGGTCGCAATGATAGAACCAACGGGATGGCTCGACCTTGATGTGCTTGCGGATCATGTTGAAACCGAAATCCTTGGTTTTCTGAATATCATACCTCAGAGCCTCGTCTGTCGGAGCGGTGTAGAGTCCGTCCGGCCACCAACCCTGATCAAGCGGGCCGAATTGGAACAGAGGCTGGCCGTTAAGTCCCAAAAGCTTTGTGTTTTTGTTCTTGACATAAAGGGAGACCTCTCTCATTGCGGTGTAGCCATGCACTGAGTCGATCACCTTGCCTGCGCGAAAGACGGAAATCTCCAGTCCGTAAAGATAAGGCGAATCCGGAGACCACAGCTTGGCATCACTCAAAGGAAGCGTCACAGTACCGTTAGGAACTGTCTTTCCTTGAGCCACGACCTTTCCTTTAGCACCGTTTTCCGTGGAATAGCCAACACCGCCATCAAGTAGTTTGACGCTGACAACGTCTCCCTCCTGAAGGCCTTCGGTGGTCACAGAGACATCCACAGTACCGGCCTTGATGTCAGAGACCGCATAGTAATCCGTCACCCTGGCCTTGGCGACCGGCTCGATCCAGACACTCTGCCATATTCCCGAAACGGCTGTGTACCATATTCCTTTAGGATTCCTAACCTGTTTACCGCGAGGCTGAAAATCATTGTCGGTGGCATCCTCAACCCTGACGACCAATTTATTGTCACCTGACTTAAGATATGGCGTGATGTCGAAAGAGAAATGAGTGTAGCCCCCGGTATGTCTCCCGACCTGAACGTCGTTTACTATCACATCAGCCTGCCAATCAACCGCTTCAAAGTTAAGCATCAGCCTCTTTCCCTTCCATGCGGACGGCACCTTGAATGTCGTCTTATACCACAGGGCATCGTCCGGAGTCAAAGTACGTCCCACTCCCGAAAGGGAGGACTCCACAGCGAACGGCACTAAAATCCTTCCATCGAATTTTTCGGGGACGGTGACATTCTTAGGCGTGATTGAATATTCCCACAGACCGTTCAGGGATTTCCATTCGGGTCTTACCATCTGGGGACGTGGATATTCCTTATGCACATTGTCAGGCGCGACTTCCTCTGCCCAAGCAGTCCTGATGTGATCACCGGCAGGAGCCCAATCTTGGGCATAAACGGTTCCTGTGGCAATTATAGCCGATGCCAGAAACGCGAAAAAACGATTCTTCATTGTTCTCAATTTTTAGTGTTATTTGATAAGATTCCCTAATATCGAGCGTGTCAGCTCACGGGTCACTGTGCGTGTTGCCGCAGAAGTCGCGCTTTTCACGACCTTGGAAGTACCACTACCCTTCTTTGTTTTTTTGCCTGTTACCTTATTGGAAACTGCTGTCCCGACCGATGCTGCCACAGATGCGGTGACAGCCGTAAAGACGGCTTTTGCCAATTTTCCGAACAAGCCGTTGCCGTTTTTCTTCGCCTTGGCCTCAACCTCAGCAGAAGCAGCCTCTGCTTCTGCAGCGGCATCCTCCTCTTCCTTCTGAGCTTGAGCGAGAAGCACCTCAAACGCGCTCTCACGATCAATCGGGGTGTCATATTTTCCGAATATTCTTGAAGACTTTATCAGTCGGCTTCTCTCAGACTCATCAATCGCACCGATCTGGCTAAGAGGGAACAATATCTTCGCCTTCTGAACCATGCCAGGTGCCCCGTTTGCATCTAAAAATGAAACCAATGCCTCGCCTGTGCCAAGATTCATGATTGCTTCCGCTGTGTCAAAAGCAGGGTTGGCCCTAAACGTCTCAGCAGCGACTTTAACAGCCTTCTGATCTTTAGGAGTGAAAGCCCTTAAGGCATGCTGCACACGGTTCCCGAGCTGGCCGAGAATGCTCTCCGGAATGTCAGTCGGACTTTGGGTTACGAAATAGACACCGACACCTTTGCTACGGATGAGCCTCACAACCTGTTCAATCTTGTCAGCCAATGCCTTAGGCGTGTCGTCAAAGAGCATGTGCGCCTCATCAAAGAAAAAGACAAGCTTTGGAAGGTCCATGTCCCCAACCTCGGGGAGCGTTGAATATAACTCCGAAAGAAGCCAGAGAAGGAATGTCGAATAGAGCTTCGGCTTCATCATCAGCCTGTCAGCGGCCAGAACGCTCATCACGCCCTTTCCTCCCTCACAGGCCAGAAGATCCTGAATGTCAAAGGACGGTTCACCAAAGAATTGGTCCGCCCCCTCATTCTCAAGGGTGAGGATCGACCTCTGAATGGCACCTACTGAAGCGGAAGCGATGTTGCCATAGACTGAGGAATATTCTGACGCGTGCGCCTGAACGAAATTCAACATCGAACGCAGATCTTTGATGTCAATCAAAAGAAGTCCCCTCTCGTCAGCTATTCTGAAAACGATGTTCAGTACACCTTCCTGGGTGTCGTTGAGGCCTAGTATTCGGCTAAGGAGTTGTGGCCCCATTTGAGAGACAGTGCATCTGAGCGGATGCCCCTGCTGACCGAAAACATCATAAAAACGAACCGGACAGGCCTGAAACTGAGGATTTTCCACTCCAAATTCAGGCATTCTCTTTTCAATAAATCCGCTCAAGCGCCCCGGCTTGGAGATTCCAGACAAATCTCCTTTCATGTCAGCCATAAAGCACGGCACTCCAGCTTGGCAGAAAGTCTCGGCCATGACCTGCAATGTCACCGTCTTTCCGGTACCGGTCGCACCTGCGACTAATCCATGTCTGTTAGCCATCTTCCCGTTGATGGAAAGTGGCCCTTCCGCACAGTGGGCAATCCAAAGCCCGTTCTTAGCATCGTACATCGTTATCAGTTTTGTTGTTGGGTCTTACTAAAAAAAGAGAAATGCACACGTCCGTACTTCTTTTCTTTCTTGAAATATGGGTGATTTGAAAATGAGTGCTCATCCCCGTGCTCCAAAATGAAATAGCACTCTGGATACAGGATGTCAGCAGAGAAAACCTTGTCCGGAATCGTCTCCAGCCCTTCCAATGCGTACGGAGGGTCTGCGAACACTATGTCGAACTTCTCATGACATATTTCCAGAAAATCAAAGACATTGTCTCTTACCATGATGACATTGTCCAGACCAAGACGTTTCGCTTCTGTCTTTATGAATGATGCATTCTCTCTGGCCATTTCCACTGACCAAACCTTCGCTGCACCTCTTGAGGCAAACTCGAATGCAACAGCACCAGTGCCCCCGAACAAGTCAAGCACTTTCAGATCTTCAAACTCGTACTCATTGTCCAAAACGTTGAACAGACCTTCGCGAGCGAAATCCGTAGTAGGTCTGGCCTTGTAGCCAGCAGGAGGGTTCACTGCCTTACCCTTAAGTTTACCACCAATGATTCTCATAGCCTTTCGACAGATTTGAAATAGCGGTACAACGACATCTTTTCCTCTTCAGACAACGGTGTCCTGAAATAGACAGAAGAGACTTCAGGATTCATTTGAAGATTCCGGACCGCCATAAAAAGGAAATACTCAGCTGTGGTAAAATCCGATGCTCTGAAGACATTAGCTAACAGTAGATTGCCGCTTTGGGATATTCCCAAATGAAGATAGCCTGAAGCATAGGAAGCCACAATACGATTATACTCGTCCAGCCGTCCAAGATCTTTCAAGATGTAGTACATCTCCGGAAGCACCTCCGATGGTTTCCCATCCTTGTCAAGAACTGACTGAGAAATTGTCTTTGAAAGCATCTCCCCTATTGTCAAAGAATAGACAAGTTCGGCAGAATATTCCGGTAAAGGTACATGTCGAACCTCATCTTCTTTTCCGAGGATGACAGTGTTCGACAGAATTTGGCGCATGCAAGACTCATCAAAAAAGGACGATGGAATCAATGCCACTTTAGGTGTCAGAAGAGACACATCAACCCGTGGGTAGCGATGCTGCAATTCCGAAGCTGTGAAGACAGTGTCCGCTCCACGCCATCCGGACTCCACCAACGAGGTTCCCTCCGACACCTTAAAAGAATATCCATTCAAGCAAACTTGAATGGATATTCCGTCATTTCTCTGTTTTGGATTCCAATCCATCTATTACGTGTTGGGATTGTACTACTCCCAGTTACCAACGTTGTTGTTAGGAGCCGTAACACTTCCGACCATAAGACCTTCGTAACGGCCCTGATCCTCACACTCAGCGACTTTGTTTACTATCAACTGGTGGTTCAGACCATTAAGGATGGACTTCCAAGGCATCTTGGCCTCAAACAAAGGCACATTGACACCAGAGACTTTCTTAATTACGGCAGCCATCTCAACCTTAGTATCTGCGGCAACAGTTTCACCCTCAGTAGCGAAAGGAATCTCATCAATCTTATTGATGTCGAAATCTGTTCTGCCACGGAAAAGGGTATCCTTTACGGCAATCTTATTCTGAATTGAGAACACCAAGTTCTTGTCTCCTTCTTGATAAAGTTTGTAGAGACCTTCGTCAGTTATTCCCTTATGAGACTTCTTTACATCGTTCGTGTGGGCAACAGAAAGAGAGTCGTCTTTTGAGCCGACCTGCATAAGAACTACCATCTGACCTTCATTGTAGAATTGCTTGAGGGTGTCAAACGAAGCAGTAAACTTCTCATTCACGCTCTTGTACGCAACCTGAAGGTCACGAATGTCTTTAAGTCTCTGTACAGCAACCTTCTGTCTAGCCTCAACTTCCTTGTTGAATCTTACCGGCTCCATGATGCCGTCATAAATCTCATAGACTAAAAAGATTGCGCAAAGCGCTAATACGATACAGAGGATCGTTTTCAGTGTCTTGTTCATTATTCTTGGTTTTTATGTTAATCACGCCAAAGAAAAGACTATATGTCAATTCTTGACAAAGTTAGAAAATTGATTTATGAAATGCAATATAATATTTGTAATTTTGCAGACAGCAATGAAAGACATCACGCTTTTAGACAGATTGACGGACAGTTCATCCCGAATCATCATCGTCGTCCACACTCATCCGGACGGGGATGCTGTGGGTAGTGGAGTTGCTCTTCTAGAGTATCTTAAAAAAATGAAAGGTAAGGATGCCACGCTGATTGTCCCAGATAGCATACCCGAATCCATCTCATTCATTTTCAGCGAGTCAGAGTCTACAGATATTCTCGTATTCGATAAAGACACGAAGATGGCTCAAGAGCGAATCAAGGCTTGTGACCTTGTCATTTGTCTTGACTGCAATTCTTTCTCAAGGACGGCGGGGATGGAGAATTTCTTGCGACAAGCCAATGCTGCAAAGGTTTTGATTGACCATCACCTGAATCCGGAAGCAGGCTCTTTCGATTTAGTGTTTTCTAAAACGGAGATTTCTTCCGCAAGCGAACTACTGTTCTGGATTCTTATGCAGATGCCTCAGATCCGCGATGACGCCTCCGCGTTGCCGCCTGCCTGTTCCAAGGCCCTGCTCACTGGGATGACCACAGACACAAACAATTTCGCCAACTCAGTCTATCCAAGCACGTTCGTAATGGCTTCAAGACTGATTGAAGCCGGTGTCGATCGCGATACTGTGCTTGCTCAATTGTACAATAACTTTCGTGAAAACCGCCTGCGTCTCATGGGTTATCTCATGTGGGAAAAGCTCAGGATTACCTCTTTCGGAGTCGCCTACATCATCATGGACAGACAAACCCAAAAGAGATTCGATTTCAGGCAAGGCGAAAGTGAAGGCTTCGTGAACATGCCGCTATCCATCGCTGATGTGCGAATGAGCATATTCCTAACTCAAGAGGATGACATCCTCAAGGTCTCCATAAGATCAAAGAAAGGCTCGTCCGCAAATGCATGTGCGATTAGATATTTTAATGGAGGCGGGCACGAGCAGGCCGCAGGAGGGAAACTCACAATAGGTAAGGATCTTGTCGCCGTGGAAGACGCTGAGGCATACATCTTGAAAGCAATGCGGGAGTTTTTTGGACTATGACAAAGTTTTTTATCGTACCATATCTCGTTATCTTGTCGATTTTGTTAGCATCATGCAGCAAGACCGAACTTGAGAACTTATACTCTCAGCAGGACAAGAACATAGAATCCCTAGTGAAATCATTGGCTCCTGAGAGTTCCGATGCCTCGGTAGATTATCTCGGTGGATCTGTTAGAGTCACCGTCACTCATGGAGAGGGCGAGGCCTTGGAGGACGATGGCACAGTCTCGTTTTTCTACACTGCACACGTCATCAACAGTTCCAGCCTTTCGGCTGGCAACATGTTCGCCACCAACAGGAAAGAATCAGCGGAAAGTGCACAGTGGACCGTGTCTGACACATCATTGTTCAAGGTTAGCACTGTAAATCTCGGTCAAGATGCTCTTGTCAAAGGCCTTAGAAAAGGCATCACGGGAGTGAAGAATGGGGACGAGTGCTACATCCTTTTCAATGGCAAACACGGTTTCGGAAAACATACGACAGGAACAGTGCCCGGCAATTCTGCTTTGGCTTATCATTTGTGGATAACGGACGTCACCAACTCAAAATAATGAAAAATAATTAAGATGAGCATAATCAAACGCACAATCATTCGGTTCGGGTTGACCGTTGCGACATTAGCTGCGATGGCATCCTGCTCAAAGGAAATCACCGAGTCAAAGAACTCGGACAACAAGCTTTACCTTGATGCATGGCTTAGCGTGCATTACCCTAACGTCAAACCTACAGGTCTAGGTGTTTACATCATGGATGACCAACCTGGAGCTGGTGACGAAATCAGTGATAAAGACTACTACTTTTTTCTAAGATACACCGCTACTGACTTGGACGGGACAATCGGAAGCACCTCAGAAGAAAAAGTAGCACAGCAGTTGGGTACTTATTCTAAAAGCAACTACTACGGCCCAACAGTAGTACTTAACAACTCAATCGCGACGCAAGTTGGAATCCTTGAAATGCTAAAAGGCATGAAAGTAGGCGGCACCAGAACGGCTGTCATTCCGGGATGGTTGAATGTCACGCTCGATGGGGACGAGGGTTATGAGACAGGAGATGATTATCTTGAGAATGAGACCGGAACTAATGTCATCTACACCATAACCTTGACAGATAAGACCGATGACATCCACAAATGGGAGGTAGACTCTCTCGAACGTTACACTGCTCGTGTGATGGGCGATATTGACTCTACATTCTACGGCTACTACTACCAGCAGCTCAAGGAGCCGACAGACACAACAACCCTTCCTCGCGACACCTCTTTCTACATCAACTACACAGGACGGCTGCTGAACGGGCAGGTGTTCGACACTACTGTTGAGGACACAGCAAAGTTCTACGGAATCTACTCTGCATCAAAGACATATGCTCCTCAAAAAGTCACTCTTAACGAAGAATACTCCGAAATAACTCTAGGAGAATCAACTAGTTCCGATGGAAACACGACTATCGAGGGCTTTGCCTACTGCTTGTCCAAAATGAAAGCTTATGAGAAAGGTGTGTGTGCATTCTATTCTTACTTGGGCTACGGCTACAGTGGAAGTGGCAAATCAATTCCAGCTTACGCTCCTTTGTCATTTGAAATAGAGATAGTTGACCAACCATAGAAATATGTCGCAGACACAGACGGCACCTACCGAATTAGGAAGTGAGAGCATAGGAAAGTTGCTCAGGAAGTACGCAGTCCCTGGAATAATCGCCATGACTGCGTCTTCTCTCTATAATATGGTGGACAGCATCTACATCGGGCATATTCCCGAAATTGGTTCGCTGGCCATCTCAGGGCTTGCGGTCACATTCCCGCTTATGAACCTTAGTACGGCTTTGGGGACCCTTGTGGGAGCGGGAGCGGCCACATTGGTCTCAGTACTTCTCGGTCAGAAAAACTACAAGGCCGCTAACAAGGTTTTGGCCAATGAAGTAACCTTGAACTGCATTATAGGACTGTTATTCACAGTCCTATGCTTGGCATTTCTAGATCCGATTCTCTACTTCTTCGGAGCAAGTGCCAACACCTTGAAGTACGCCAGAGACTACATGGAGATCATCCTCTACGGCAATGTCATAACTCATCTGTATTTCGGACTGAACAACATCATTCGTTCATCCGGGAATCCAAAGATGGCTATGGGGCTGACCCTGTTCACTGTGATATTCAACAGCATTCTGGATCCGATTCTGATCTTCGGGTTCGGGATGGGAGTCCGAGGAGCGGCTTGGGCTACTGTCATCTGCCAAGCAGTCTCGCTTGTATATTCACTGTACTACTTCACACGGAAAGACAATGTACTTCGCCTCCCTAGAAGATTCTTTGAATTGGAGTGGAGGATTGCAAAGGATTCTCTGGCAATCGGAATGGGTCCTTTCTTAATGAACTCTGCATCGTGCATCGTGACAATGTTCATCAACCAGCAGCTTCTCAAGTACGGTGGAGACCTCGCTATTGGTGCTTACGGAATCGTCAACAGGATCAACTTCCTATTCATCATGATTGTGATGGGGTTCAACCAAGGGATGCAGCCTATCGCAGGCTACAACTTCGGAGCAAGGAAGTACTCCAGAGTCAAGGATGTCTTCCTACGTACTTCAATGTGGGCGACAATCGTGACAGGCCTATGGTTCCTTGCCTCAGAGCTCTTCCCGGGTGTCATGGTTGGGATATTCACTAATGATCCGAGCCTTAAGGAACTTGCAGACAAAGGGTTAAGAGTCATGAATCCTATGGTGCTGATAGTAGGATGGCAGATGGTTTCGACAAACTTGTTCCAAAGTCTCGGAATGGTCAAAAAATCAATCTTTCTGTCTCTCAGCCGTCAGCTTCTTTACCTTGTGCCCCTGCTGTACATTATGCCGATTTTCTTTGACATCCATGGCGTGTTCGCAGCATTCCCGATCTCTGATGCCCTGTCAGCAATCACGACCCTGATCTTGATTCACGGCCTGATGCGAAAGTTCAGCCGGCTCAAGGACGGAGACGAACCAACCATACTCGGAAGCACAATCTCTTAGCAACATAATTCATACAATCAAGGAATATGAACGAAGAACACACAATAATAAACATTGGTCGCCAATTCGGAAGCGGTGGCAAACTTGTAGCCCTAAAAATCAGCGAGACTCTTGGCATTCCTATTTACGATAACGAGTTGATTTCCAAGGCAGCAGACGAAAGTGGGTTCAGCAAAGAGCTGTTCGAACGCAGCGATGAGAAACGCAGCATCTTCAACATCTCCTCGTTCTTCGGAAGCGGAAGGTTCGGTAGTGCCCAAAACTATGTCGGGGACAACGAACTCTTCAAAATCCAGAGCGAGGTCATTCGAAACATCGCATCAAAAGGTCCAGCGATCTTCGTTGGCAGATGCTCAAATTACATCCTCAGAGATGCACGATGCCTTGACGTGTTCATCACCGCTCCTATTGAAGATCGAATCAAGAGGGTGTCAGAACGCTTGGAAATCAGTGCAGAAGATGCACGGACTAGGATAGGAAGACAAGACAGAACAAGGGAGACGTACTACAATTTCTTTACTTTCGGCAACTGGGGAGCGGCCACTGACTACGATCTCTGCATTGATTCTTCCATTCTAGGAATAGATGGGACAGCTGACTACATCATTGATTTTGGCAGGAAAGCTGGACTAATCAAAGAATATGTCGGTGGCGAATAAAAGAGGAATAATCATCATGTCTGCGGCAGGGTTGCTCGTAGCATTGGCCATCATAATAGCTGGTCAATCAGCCTTTGGCAAAAAGGTAAACCAAGAGGCCACGCCACAGAAAATTCCCGTGAACCTCAACCATACCCTCACCAATGAGATGTCCGACACTACTTCTTTGGACGGATTCGATCGAATGGTCAAAAACTATCTGAGTTTCTGGGCAATACATGGAGCTTCCATCTCTGTGATGAGAAACGATTCCTTGTTGTTCGCCAAAGGCTACGGTGAAGCGGACAACGGCAAAACTATGGAACCGGGGAATATCCTCAGGATGGCATCGGTCTCCAAGTTGGTGACAGCAGTGGGGATAATGGTCCTTCAGGAACGGGGACTACTTAACCTCAAAGATCAAGTTTTCGGTCCGGAAGGGATTCTTAATGACTCTACTTACAACGCAGCTATCAAAGACACGCTTTACTACAGGATAACCGTAGAAGACCTGCTGAGGCACAAAAGCGGTTTTTCTAAAAGAGGCGGAGATCCGATGTTTTCTACTCGCTGGATTATGATGCAAAACGGATGGACTGAGGTGCCAACCCAAGAGGAACTAATGGAAGTTCAACTGAAAAGACGCTTGAAATTCGTTCCGGGGACATCACAGGAGTATTCAAATTTTGGTTATCTTGCTCTCTCCATGGTGATTGAGAAGGTCAGTGGAATGGACTACGAGACCTTCATGCAAGAGAATGTGCTGCGACCGGCAGGGTGTGTCGATTTCCACATCGCTGGGAATTACTACAAGCACAAGTTACCCAACGAAGTCCGTTACTATGTCCAGCACGATGACGAACCAGCAGAAGAGTTCAACAACAGTGGTAGAAAAGTCACCAGATGCTATGGTGGCAACAACGTGACCGGTCTTTCGGGAGCGGGAGCCTGGGCGGCATCGACTCCAGAGTTGGCACTTCTGGTGGCGTCAATTGACGGCAGACCGGAAGTTCCTGACATCATCAGCAAGGAAAGCGTGGATCTGATGACTGAATATTTTGACGAGAGCACCTACTCCCTAGGTTGGAACGACACCAAGGATGGATTCTGGACGCGCACTGGCACATTTGCTGGTACAAGTGCTCTGATCAAGTACTTTCCAGACGGGGAATGCTGGATCTTCATTTCCAACACCAGCACTTACAAAGGACCTGGTCTCGCCCGCCACACCGCTGAGCTTTTCGACAAGTTGCGGGCTAAATATTCCACAAAATTTCCAGCTAGGAACATGTTCTATCCAGAACAGGTTGAAGAGGTTGACCCTGAGAAGGAGTGGTTTGACTGATCCATCGGTCACTTCGGCAGGCTCAGTGACCGATGAAAAACAATTCCGCCCGGTCACTGAGCTTGTCGAAGTGCCGGGCGGAATCAGTAATATTCAAAAGAGACTATTTGTTAACAAACATCACAGCCTCTGCGATGGAGTTCAACTTTGTGTCAACGCTGTCAGCACGACTTGCAAGCACGCAAGGAACCGTTGTTCCGACAAGCATACCAGCCTGCTTTACGCCTACAGCTAGCTTTGAGTTGGTCTTCCAGAACACATTGGCTGACTCAATGTTAGGGAACTCAAGACAGTCAGCGTCACCAGCGACTGAGCTGACAAGCTTCTTGATCTCGACAGATTCTTGATCGATAGCCACATCCAAAGCCAAAGGACCGTCTGCGATGCAACCCTTGATCTGTCCACGGTCAGCCATCTTGGCAAGAGCTGCAGCCTCCATACACGCAGGCATAGAGTCAAGAACCTGCTCAGAAGCAGCAATGAAAGCAAGCTTTGGCTTAGCAATACCGAATGACTTTGCCACACCTACAAGATAGCCTGCAATCTTCATCTTCTGACGGAAGTCAGGAAGAGGAATCACTGCCATGTCAGACAGGAAGAGCAACTTGTGGTAGTTAGGAGTCTCGATGACACCAACATGGCTCAGCACACCCTTAGGAGGAAGAAGACCAGTCTCCTTGTTTAGGATGGCACGAAGGAACTTGTCCGTTGAGCAAAGGCCCTTCATCAAGACATCACCTTCTCCGTCATGGACAAGTTGCACAGCCCTTGAGACAGCCTTAAGCTCAACCGGCTCGTTGACAATCTCAAAGAGGTCAATGTTGATGTTGTTCTTCTGGCAGGTTTCCTTTATGAGCTCCTTGTCACCAACAAGTGTTACCTTAACGAAACCCATTTCGGAAGCTTTTGCGCAAGCCTCAATTGTGTGCTCGTCAACAGCCCAAGCAGCGACCATTCTTTTGCAAACGCCTTTTTCTTTAAGTTCAGCGAATACGTCAGCGAATTTAGTGATCATGATATTTCTGTTTTTAAACTATTATTCATCAAGACTTTGAACTAAGTGCATAGTGTCACGTGCGATGACAAGTTCCTCATCGGTTGTGACAAGAGCAACCTTCACCTTAGAGTCAGGCAGAGAGATGACAGTGTCAACTCCCCAAGCAGTGTTGGCCTCGTAGTCGAATGTCAAGCCAAGATAGGTAAAGTTCTCGCAAACCCTGCGGCGCAGACGACTGTTGTGCTCACCAATTCCACCGGTAAAGAAAATCGCATCTACACCGTTCATCTCAGCCACATAAGCACCGATGTACTTGATCATCTGGAAGGTCAGCATCTTGAGGGCAAGCTTGGCCTGACGATCTCCACCGTTGGCCAATTCGTCCATCTCACGGGCATCCGATGTCTTCTGGGAGACACCAAGGAAACCGCTCTTCTTGTTCACGATGTCGTACATCTGGTCCGGAGTCAGATTCTCTTTCTTCATCATGTAAAGGATGGCATTGGCATCCACATCACCGCAACGGGTTCCCATAATCAAGCCCTCAAGTGGGGTAAGTCCCATCGAAGTGTCGATTGACTTTCCGTTCACTATAGCAGTAATTGAGCTACCATTTCCAATGTGACAAGTAATTATCCTTGAATTGTTCACATCAAGTCCAACCATCTCGGCTCCTTTCTTGGCCACGAACTGATGGCTTGTTCCGTGAGCACCGTAGCGACGGATGTGATACTTGTCGTAATACTCATAAGGAAGGCCGTACATGTAGGCGTACGGTGGCATCGTCTGATGGAAGGCCGTGTCAAAGGTAACAACCTGAGGCACAGAAGGGAGGACTTCCTGACAAGCCCTGATTCCTAACAAGTGGGCTGGGTTGTGAAGAGGGGCGAAGTCGCAGCAGAAATCAATTTTTTTGATTACATCTTCGTCAACTATCGCACTTCCGGAGAAGAAATCTGCTCCCTGCACGATCCTATGGCCGACTGCCTCAATGTCATCGAATGACTTAAGGACTCCATGCTCCTTGTCGATCAAAGCATCAAGCACAATCTGCATTCCCACAGTGTGATCCGGGACTGGCAGATCCTTCACAACTTTCTGTCGTCCCGCAGGAGTGTGCTGGAGGCGACCGCATTCCAGGCCTATCTTCTCAACTATTCCTTTGGCCAAAAGGGAGTAAACGTCATCGTTCTTCATGTCAAGCAGCTGGTACTTGATTGAAGAGCTTCCGCAATTGATAACAAGAATAATCATTCCGTTTGAAATTTATTTAATTATGTTGGCAAAGATACGAAATTAATAACTATTTTTGGCAAATAATAAAAGACAGTGCAATGGCTGAGGCGAGAGATCTTGTGGGGATTAGCATTCCATTCGCGGTTGGGGTCGCGGCTGGGGCAGTTCTATGCCCTTTTTCTTCTGAGGGGCTACGGCTCATCACAGAGCTAATTCTTCTTTTACTCATCTGTATAACGACCATTGCGGTGCGCTTCGGCACTTCGACAAGCTCAGTGACCGAAAGGTTCCGCGGCCGAGACAGCAAGTGGTTGGTGAGCTTGTCGAACCAACCGCGCTTCGACAAGCTCAGCGAGGGGCGAATTACCTTCGCGGGAATATTCATGCTCACCGGAATATTCTGCTCTCTAAGCTATTCTCTGGCAAGCGGGATTCCTGAATATTCCAACGGGTTCATCGGCCCTGCTGCCGAAAAAGCCGTAGGGCACCTGCGAACCACAATCGATGCTATTCCTTACCCGTCAGAGACAACTGGTCCATTGGTGAAAGCCCTGCTGACCGGGGACAAAAGCGACCTAACTAAAGAGATTACGGGAATATTCAGGGACAGTGGAGCCTCGCATATTCTTGCCCTCTCCGGTCTTCACCTTGGCGTGCTTTACCTCATCTTGACAAGGCTGACCCTTCCTCTGGGAAACAGCCCACGGGCCAGGAAGTTGAGATATTCATTGGTCATTGGAGCGGCTCTTTTCTACTCCATCATGACAGGGGCGTCACCGTCAATCATCCGCGCGTTCCTGTTCATCACAATCAACGAGACCGCCAAACTGCTAAGCAGGAGAAGAGAGCCGGTTCGTGTCTTGCTGGCCGCTCTAACACTCCAGTTAGCACTCAAGCCAGATGTGATCACCTCGGTCGGCTTCCAACTCTCCTACATGGCCATGGCGGGAATATTCCTCCTCTACCCTACCCTAGAACGGATTTATCCAGCCTCTAGCGGTTCTGGATTGTCAAAATTCAATCCTTTCAGAAAAATCTGGAATGCGGCCATGCTGTCCATCTCCTGCCAAGTCTTCACAGGGCCAATTGCATGGTACTACTTTCGCACCTTTCCCAAATACTTTATAATCACCAACTTAATTGCATTACCATTAACAAGCGCGATCATGACCCTTTCTGTAGTCACAATCGCGCTGTCATTCTTTGGTATGTGTCCAGAGCAGCTAGTTATGCTTAACGATCAAGCAATGCAAGCTCTAGTGTTCTGTCTCAGAATCATTGCTGGGCTAGATGAATCTTAGTCGATCGGATTCCATAAAGGCAAACCACGACAAAGCAGATGAACGGCAGGATGAACGAAGCGTTCACAGCCGGAAGGAAACCGATGGTCCCTTTGTCAATGATCCAGGCCTGAAGAGGAGGCAAAATTGAGCCTCCAAGAATAGCCATAATCAAGCCAGCAGCACCGAATTTGGCATCATCTCCTAGGCCACCGAGTGCTATTCCGTAGATTGTCGGGAACATCAAGGACATGAATCCGCTAACTGCCACAAGACAGTAAAGACCGAGACGATCTTGGAAGAAAATCACACCGGCAGTGGCAATCATGCCGCCTATCGCGAATATGGTCAGTAATTTAGACGGTTTCAAGAACTTCATCAGCCATGTGCACAGGAATCGACATGTCACGAAAAGAATCATCGCGGCAATATTGTACTTTTGCGACAGAACTTCAGCGGTCTGTTCGTCCATGCCTTCTGCCATGAACACTCTAGTACCATACTGGATAATGAATGTCCAACACATTATCTGGACCCCGACATAGAAGAATTGAGCGACAACCCCTTCCCAGTAGCGAGGTCTGTGAATCAAGCGTTTAAGGACAGGGCCAACATTCATCTCATGATCTTTGTCTGCATTCTTAGGCATCTTGGTCACAAGAATAAGTACAAACATCACAATGATCACTAGACCGACAACCCAATAAGGTCCGGTGAGTACATTCAAGTCAGCCTGCTTCATCACCTCAAAACTGGCATCATCCAAGAGAGCCCTCTCGGCAGTGCTGGCAGAATGCATTCTCGCTTGGATGAAATTCATCGCCACGTACATTCCCATCAAAGAGCCTATCGGATTGAAGCACTGCGCAAAATTAAGTCTGCGGGTGGAGGTCTCCTCTGTTCCCATGCTTAGGATGTACGGATTGCAACTTGTCTCTAGGAAAGACAACCCGCAAGTCATTATGAAATAGGCGATTAGAAAGAATCCATACAGACCTACCGACTTAGCTGGTAGGAAAAGAAGGGCACCAACAGCATAGAGTCCAAGTCCGACCAAAACACCAGCCTTATAGGAGAACTTACGGATGAACATCGCTGCTGGAAGTGCCATGCAGAAATAGCCACCGTAAAACGCAACCTGCACCAATGAGCCTTGTGTTACGCTCATTCTGAATATCTTAGAAAACGCCTTTACCATCGGATTAGTGATGTCATTGGCGAATCCCCAAAGTGCAAAACAGGTCGTTATGAGAATAAAAGGCAGGACGTAGCTAACTCCGCCTGCCTTTAGAATTGAATCTTTCCCTTTCATACCCAAGGACTACTTATAGACAGGGCCGAAGTTGGCGCATGCGCGGAAGTCCGCACCCTCCTTGTCCATTCCGAAAGCATTCCATGCAGCTGGACGGAAGATCTTCGAATCATCCACATTGTGCATGCAGACAGGAATGCGAAGCATGGAGGCCAAGGTGATGAGATCCGCTCCAATGTGGCCGTAAGAGATAGCTCCGTGATTGGCTCCCCAGTTGTTCATCACGCTATAGACATCCTTGAAGGCATCCTTCTTCGGGTCAAGACGTGGAGTGAACCAAGTCGTAGGCCAAGTAGGGTCTGTGCGTTTGTCCAAAACCTCGTGAATTTCAGGATCAATGTCAACTACCCAGCCTTCTGCAATTTGAAGAACCGGCCCTAGACCATCAACGATGTTGATTCTAGCCATCGTTGCTGGGAAATCTCCCTTCGACACAAAATGAATGCTGAAACCGCCTCCACGGAAGTAATCCCTGTCAGCAGGCATCCATTGCGAATGCTCCAAGCAGCGTTTTTCATCCTCGTCTGTCATTTCCCAGAATGGCTTCATTACTGGCTTACCCTCAGAATCAGTACTCTGTCCACATCCATCCATGGTCGTTGCACCAGAATTGATAAGGTGGATAATGCCTAGAGCAGCCTTACCTGTCAATTCTTTGCCTGTCACTCTCTTGACGGCTTCCGGGCTCCAATACGTCCTAACATCGGAGAAGATCTGAGGACGGTTAGTCAGAAGGTGAGCCATCAGCATAGCAGTACCGTTGAGCGAATCGTTCTCGGTAGCAAGGATAGAAGGCTCTCTTCGTCCGTTCCAATCGAAGTTTGTGTTGAGAAGTGTCTCTGTGAAATCTCCGTTAGGCATCCAATCAGTCCATTGGCGCTGTCCCTGAAAACCTCCAGCGATGGCATTGTGGCCAAGAGCCTCCTCCTTGAAACCCATTTCGCGAAGCATTGGGTTGCCGTGCATGAGATCCATCACTATGATTGTCATCTTCACCACAAATTCCCAATCCTTGTCCTTCTGCTCACGAGTTTTCTGCTTGCCCTCAGGATTCTTGTCCCATCCTTCATTAGGCATGCAGTACTTCTTGACCCAAGCCATAGCTTTAGCATATTCATTAGGGTCGTATATTCCCAAATCCATTCTCCGGAGAATCTCCACCTCGTCGACACTTTCATTCCTCATTCCCAAATACTTTTGGAAGAAATTGGTGTCCACGATAGAACCCGCGATGCCCATTGTCACACTACCGATGGAAAGGTACGACTCACCTCTCATTTCAGCCACTGCGACAGCACCACGTGCGAAACGAAGAATTTTCTCGGCAACATCCTCTGGGATTGAGTTGTCTTCTAGGTCTTGTACGTCATGCCCATATATTCCGAAAGCAGGAAGGCCCTTCTGAGCGTGCGCTGCGAGTACTGCGGCAAGATAAACTGCTCCAGGACGCTCCGTACCATTGAATCCCCAGACAGCTTTAGGCCAGTAAGGATTCATGTCCATCGTCTCTGAGCCGTAGCACCAGCATGAAGTCACTGTGATTGTGCCACCGACTCCCTCACGCTCGAATTTCTCAGCACATGCAGCACTTTCAGCCACACGACCGATTGTTCCGTCTGCGATCACGCACTCAACTGGTGTTCCGTCAGTGTACCTCAGATTAGCAGAAATCAGCGCAGCCACATTAGCTGCAAGAGTCATTGTCTTTTCCTCAAGACTTTCACGGACACCGCCTTGACGGCCATCGATGGTCGGGCGGATTCCTATTTTAGGATGCTTCATAATATTGGATATTTTAATGTTTTAACTTTGTAGTCATGCGCGCATTCAAGGAAAGCGCGAGCGTAAATTTACTAAATATTATCTAAAAATAGAATGGAGGACATGAATTATCCAACGATCGCAGGCTTTCAACAAAGACACAGCTCTCTCACGCACTGACTTTTGAGAGTCTTTCCATGCCGGTAGTTCTGGCTTCCGAGCAGTTTTTGCCATAATGCCAGGAGCGATGACCCTAGCCACCCCGGCCTTGGCCACCTTGGCTCCACAGCCATAGTCCAAAAAGTTTGTACGAAAGACATCCAGCGGATTTTCAAGGCATTTGACAGCATATTCAGGGACTAAAGTAAGAGCCATGTCGTAAAGATGGCATGGGACAGGGATGACTGCATCAGGCTCCAAAATTCGCCCATGGCGTGACCTTCCTCCAAACATAAGGATGCCGGACAAGTCCAAAACCGTTCCTGTGATCACAGCCTTGTGCCTAAGGAACATCGAATTTTCAAAGAAAGAGGCTAGCGCATCCTCCTTCAACTGAAGATCAGAGTTCATCCAAAGGTAAAAATCAAAACCTCGCCCGGAAATATCCTCCCAAATTTTCTGGTAGCCAGCGCGACCTCCTTCATTTATGAATATACTAAATGAATATTCCCCAGAAAGCTCAACTGACTCTACCTGCCTCTGGCATTCATCAAGGCAGGCAGGGACGCCTTTTTTTTCATCATTGACGAGAGATATGATAAGGGCAACCTGCATTACGGCTATGAATCCAGTTTAAGTACCGCCATAAATGCGCTCTGAGGGACCTGAACGGTTCCGATCTGACGCATTCTTTTCTTCCCTTCTTTCTGTTTTTCCAACAACTTCCTCTTACGGGTAACATCACCGCCATAACACTTCGCTGTCACATCCTTTCTGACCTGACGCACTGTTTCGCGAGCAATGATTTTCGCCCCGATTGCGGCCTGAACAGCGATGTCGAACTGCTGACGAGGAATCAATTCTTTCAGTTTCAAGCAGATCTTACGTCCAAACTCATAAGCGTGGTCCTCGTGAATAAGAGTCGAGAGGGCATCCGCAGGATCCCCATTCAAAAGAATGTCCAACTTAACTAGCCTAGCAGTACGGAAATCTGTCAGGTGGTAGTCAAATGACGCATAACCCTTTGACACAGACTTCAGTTTGTCGTAGAAATCAAAAACTATCTCAGACAAAGGCATGTCATAAGTGAGTTCCACACGGTCTGAAGTAATATAATGCTCTCCTATAAGAGTGCCTCTCTTGTCCATGCAAAGTTTCATGATTGCTCCGTAGAAGTCCGTCTTGGAAATGATCTGTGCGCGGATGAACGGTTCCTCGATGTGGTCTATCAATGTCGGAGCCGGGAGGCCAGACGGGTTGTGCACATCCAGCACTTCTCCTTGGGTCGTGTAAACTTTATAGGAGACGTTAGGGACAGTCGTGATGACATCCATGTTGAACTCCCTGAAAAGGCGCTCCTGAACAATCTCCAGATGCAACAGTCCAAGGAAACCGCAGCGGAATCCGAAGCCAAGGGCAAGCGAGGACTCCGGCTCATAAACAAAAGATGCATCGTTGAGTTGGAACTTCTCCAAAGTCGCGCGCAATTCCTCGAACTTGTCAGCTTGAACAGGATACATTCCCGCGAAAACCATTGGCTTAACCTCTTCGAACCCAGCGATAGCTGCTGCACAAGGCCTGTCCGAATGAGTGATGGTGTCACCCACCTTGACTTCGACCGCTCTCTTGATTCCTGAAATGATATAGCCCACATCCCCGGTAGAGACTTTGCCCGTTGGCTGGAGTTTCATCTTCAGTACACCGACTTCCTCAGCATCATACTCCATCCCAGTTGCAACGAATTTTACCTTGTCTCCTGTCGAGATGGAGCCGTTCAAGACCTTGAAATAGGCAATGATTCCTCGAAAAGGATTGAACACTGAATCAAAAATCAAAGCCTGAAGAGGAGCATCAGGATCGCCATGAGGAGCAGGGATCTTCTCCACAATGGCATCAAGAAGAGGAGGGATTCCCTCTCCTGTACGCGCTGAGACCTTGAATATGTCATCGTGATCGCAGCCCAACAAATCGACAATCTGGTCCGCGACAATCTCTGGTTGTGCTGAATCCATGTCAATCTTATTCATCACAGGTATTATCTCAAGGCCATGATCCACAGCTAGATATAGATTAGAAATGGTCTGAGCCTGAATGCCCTGAGATGCATCCACGACTAACAAAGCTCCCTCGCAAGATGCAATAGAACGGGACACCTCGTAGGAGAAATCCACATGCCCTGGAGTGTCAATTAGATTTAGGACATATTTCTCTCCTTTATAGATGTATTCCATCTGAATTGCGTGGCTCTTGATCGTAATTCCTTTTTCCCTCTCCAAATCCATGTCATCCAAGACTTGAGCCTCCATGTCCCTTGAAGACAATGTCTTGGTGAGTTCGATAAGTCTGTCGGCAAGTGTGCTCTTACCGTGATCTATGTGTGCTATTATGCAGAAATTCCTAATGTGCTTCATAAATGTGTCTTTCAATTGCAAAAATAATCAATTTGTCGTACATTTGAAAGATTGAAAAAGTTCCACCATGACCGACGAGGAAATTATCGGACTATACCAGAACGGTCAGAAAGAAAGAGCGTTCAGAGAACTTGTCGCAGCCTACAGCGAGCGACTCTATTGGCATGTTCGCGGTTTCGTCTTCTCTCACGAGGACACCGATGACCTCCTTCAAGAGATTTTCATAAAGGTTTGGTCCGCTCTTCCTTCATTCAGGGGCGACTCAAGACTATTCACTTGGGTTTATCGGATTGCCACGAACGAGACTTTGAACTGGCTTCATAAACTGAAAGTCAGATCCATACTCAAATTCGATAGTATCAGTTCGGAACTGACTGAAAAGATCGAAGACGACCCCTACTTCAACGGAGATGAGGCTCAAAGGCTTCTTTTTAAAGCAATTGCGAGGCTTCCAGAGAAGCAGAAGAAGGTCTTCACAATGCGTTATTTCGATGAACTGTCCTACGAAGACATCTCCGAGATTCTGGGGACGTCCGTAGGAGCTTTAAAGGCATCATATCATTTCGCCTCAGAAAAAATTCGAGCTGAACTTGAAGAAAAGATTAAACCTTGAGGTACCCAATTTGTCTAACACAATGAATATGCGAGTAAGAAATTTCGATAATTCACGGAAGTCTTTTCCCATGAGTATCCCCGAAGGGTATTTAGACAGCCTTCAGGAGCGCTTGTGCACGATTCCGAATGGTGCTGAGCAGAATGCAGGACCATTCCAACGCCTAGTTCCGTACTTTGCGTTGGCCGCATGCTTCTTGGCTATTTTGCTTGTCGGTAACTTTGTCCTTAACACGACAAGCGAGAGAATGACGGGGGATTACATGAACGAAGCGTTCTACGCTGATTTGATGGAACTCCCAGATGAGGCTTTTCATTCTTTGATGTACGAGCAGGACACAATCTCGTACTCCGATGTGATTGACTACCTTATCGAATCAGGAGCGTCTTCCGAAATTATTGAGTACACCAATCTTATTGCTAAAAAATAAGGGATATGAAATCAAGGACTATACTGACGATTACAATCTTGGCGCTCATGGCAGTGTTCATGAGTGTCAATGCTCAGAACAAGAGCAAAAAAGATTGGCAAGACAGATGGAAGGCCGAAAAAATCGCTTATCTCACCGATGCAATAGATTTGACAAGCGCTGAAGCCGAAAAATTTTGGCCTGTCTATAACAAATGTGAATGTGAGAAGAATCGGTGCTTCAAAATGTCAATGGAAGCGTACAAGGCATTAAATGAAGCCATTGATAATGGCAAAAGTGACAGTGAAGTCAGGGCACTTTTGGACAAATACATTGAAGCACAGGAATGTGGAAAGAACCTTGATCGGAAATACCTCGCAGAGTACCGCAAGATTCTTTCCGACAAGAAAGTCGCTAAATTATTTATAGCTGAGGAGTCTTTCCGCAGGCAGCAGATTCACCGACTTCACAAAAATGACAATAAAGATAAATAGATTAATAATGAGGCACAATAACAGATTATTTGGTCAATTGGTTAATGGTTAGTTTGGTTACAGATAATAATCTGTTATGAGGGAAGCATGCTGTGAAGTACGCTTCCCTCCTTCATTTAATAGCGTAAGGGTTTCTTCTTTCACAGAAGTACCGGCCATAGCCTCTCTGCGCTTGAATTGAACAATAAGTCTAGACACGGACTTACGTTCAACAGTTTTAATCCTCAGTAGCCGCCATGGAAGCATCCCGCACATTCTCGCATAACGGAGAAGGTGCTTCTCCTGATCGGAAGGGAGGATAACGGAAAGACGACCTTGATCCGTCAAAGCGACAGAAGCATATTCAAGGATCTCCCTATAAGAAAGCGGTTCTGAACCTTGTGGATTCTCTGGGTCTCCGGTATGGCGGGCAACATTTCTTCTCGCAGAAGGAGCTTGAAGAGAATTGTCATAATAGGGTGGATTTGAGACTATCAAGTCATACTTTTCATCCATGCTTTTCATGGAAAAATCCCTCAGTCCCATGTTCATAGCTTCCAAATGACTACCCCAAGGAGAGTTTCCAAAATTCTCAGAAGCTTCCGTAGCTGAAGGGGGGTCAATGTCAATTCCTTGAATATTCCAATCTTCCAAACAGACAGAAGCCATTCGCTGAGCTATCATAAGTGCTACCGTTCCAGTGCCAGTGCCGATGTCCAGCACATGCCTGTCCGTAGGAAATACCTCGGTGGCAGCTCCCAAAAGGACACCGTCAGTATTGACTTTCATTGCAGAGCGCTCATTGCGCACTTCAAAATGTTTAAAGCGGAATGTACTCATTGCCAGAGGATTCCTCACTACTCATCCACAAACTGTCCATCCCGCATGAAGAGTGAGCGATCGCACATTTTCGCCAAATCCGGATCATGGGTCACGATCACGACAGTCTGCCCATAACGGTTCCGCAAGTCAAAGAACAGTTTGTGAATCTCGGTCTTGGTCTTGGTGTCCAGATTGCCGGAAGGCTCGTCAGCGAAAAGAATCGCTGGCTCATTAACCAAAGCCCTCGCGATTGCAACTCTTTGTTGCTCTCCTCCAGATAGTTCAGAAGGTTTATGCTCCATTCTTTCGGCAAGACCGACATCTTTCAGGAGATTCTGAGCAGCTGACTTGGCATCCTTTTCCGAACGACCAGCGATGAAAGCCGGAATCATCACATTCTCCAAAGCATTGAACTCCGGAAGCAAATGATGAAATTGGAACACAAAGCCGATACGTTTGTTCCTGAAAGCAGATAGTTCCTTTCCATTCATCCGAAGTACATCGACCCCATCAATCTCAAGAGAGCCTGCATCTGGAGTCGATAACGTTCCCAGAATCTGAAGGAGTGTTGATTTGCCTGCGCCAGAAGCCCCCATAATTGACACTACTTCAGACTTATCAACCTCAAAATCAACGCCTTTAAGAACCTTCAAGATTCCAAATGACTTTTCTATCCCTTTTGCTTGTATTATCATAAACCTTTGATTATGTAACCGTCAAAAATTACTTGTATCATCTTAGACAAATCTGCGGCAACTTATTTTTTGCCGCTTATTAGGGCAATGCCGTTTCAAAGATAATTGATTTTTCAAAAAAAGTTTTGCACTTTTCAAAAAAAAGCATAACTTTGCAATCCTTTCCAATGAGAACGCCTCTTGAAGGTGATTGTCAGAAAAGGCCTGAGGGGTTAACCCAAAGGAAAGTTATCGGGGTGTGGCGCAGTTGGCTAGCGCATCTGGTTTGGGACCAGAGGGTCCAGTGTTCGAGTCACTGTACCCCGACAAAATAAGAAGAGCGACCAAAAGATTGGTCGCTCTTCTTATTTTATCAGCGTTTCGTAGATTCCGGAATCAATCCCCGTTAAAGGCAGCGGAAAATCCTGAAATCAATGTCACGTACAGGGCAATAATGGTGTTGCGCGGTGAGAGTGAGAAATGGCGAGACATCCAAACCAAATGGCCACGAAGAGAACGAGTCTTACGAAGGAGAAAAGGTTCTGACTTATAATCACGCCCCTCGTTCATCTTACGGCCAAAATTGCCGGAATATTTTATTGAAGCCCAGATCCTATCGGCATGCTTGGCGTAACTTAAATCGTAGAGCGGCATTTCGCCCTCAGGAAGCCCTAACTTATTGACAGCAAGATAGCCGAATGCTTTCCATTCATTCAGCATACCAAGAGCCTTGAGACGTGCAAAGACCCAATCTCGGTCAATCTCCGAAGCAAAGCTATGCAGATGCATAGTCCAGTCACAGATCTGACGAAGCCCCAACCCTCCGTGATAGAAGTGCTGGACGAAATGAGTGAATATGAAAACTGCATCAAAGTTTACCGATGGCAAGAGTACTTCTGCTCCTTGACAACTCCATGAACGTGAGCCCTTACCCAAAAACATCTCCGCCTGCATAGAATCTATCACGTCATCGAACTTTTTACCAAAGCCAGCCCTTGCTGTGCCATGAAGTTCTATCTCAAGGTCACCATTGAAGAACATGCCTAAATGTTTCTTGTGAGAATCTTCGGGGCAAAGTTTCTCTGCTTTTGGAGCAAGCAACGCAGAAGCCAACTCGTAATTCTTGTCATCCAGCAGATAATCAATGTCACCTGGTGAACGATGCTCCGGATGAGGATAGTTCTGCGCGGTTCCTTGCCCTTTGATGAGACGATAATCAATTCCATTGAGTTTAAACGAAGTACATGTCTCAGCCACAAGGGCATTCAAACGTGCATTAGCTCTTTCAATTCCGATTGTCTGAATCATCAACCATTCAGCTGTCTTGGCTGTAACATTCACACTCATTCCGGAATCTTTCATGACAGAAAAGCCGTCTGTAAAAAAGCCAAGAACCGTTTGTTCCTTTGCGAGCATAAGAACTTCCTTCCAATCAACATTCTCATACGAAAGATCAGAAACATTATCAGCCACGCCCCAAAGCCCAGCGCGCAAAACAGAGAAGAACAATTCGTCCAACGTCATATTCATAAATTTTGGATATTGATGGATACAAATGTAATATTTTCCAAGGAATATTCCCGCCCCACTATCAGAAAGGTATAAAAAAACA
Source organism: Bacteroidales bacterium UBA755 (assembly GCA_002297815.1). GTDB lineage: Bacteria > Bacteroidota > Bacteroidia > Bacteroidales > UBA932 > Cryptobacteroides. The sequence continues at coordinate 29,083 of DBKH01000007.1, forward strand.
GGCTCGAAAATTCGAGCCTGCCATATTATACAATAGTCAGACTAAAGGTTGACGTTGTCTTTCTTCCAGTCAGCTACCGGTGGAACGATGCCGAGATCAATGATCTCTTCACGCATGTTGCAGAGGTGCTCGTAAGACTTACGGAGGTCAGCCATCTCAGCCTCTGTGCCCTGTGGCTCGGTGAAGTGAACACCAGTTGCGTCAATTGTGGTAGGCATGGCCATCATAACATTCTTGAATCCGCACTTGTCACAGTTGACATAGCAGCCGGCAGGCCATGTGAACGGAGTTCCGCCCATTGCACCTTCGATCATCTTCACAGCTTGATAAGCTGGGCTCTGGAAAGATGAACGTCCACGAAGCTTGATGATGTTGGAACCACCCTGAATGGTGTCATGCTTAATCTGCGCCCAACGCTCCTCGGAGATGTTGAACTCAGAAAGAGGCTTGCCGTCAACCTTTGCCTCGGAAGCAAAAACAGCCATCTGCTCTCCATGACCGCCATAGGTGTGGCAATTAGTAACCTTGGACTGCTGGACACCACAAGCTTTCGCGATCTGCTCCTGAAGGCGTGTGGAGTCAAGAGCTGCGAGCGAGGTCAACTGGTTAGGTTTGAGGCCTGAGTGGATTAGGGCTGTAAGAGCCGTCACATCAGCAGGGTTGAAGATAACCACAACATGCTTAACATCTGGGCAGTATTCCTTGATGTAGTCACCGAACTGAGCTGCAATCTGGCAATTGCCCTTGAGAAGATCCTCACGGGTCATGCCATCCTTACGTGGAGCACCACCAGATGAGATGATGAACTTGGCACCTGTGAAAGCCTCCTTAGGATCAGTTGTCCAAGTGACATTAGCACCAGGGAAAGCACAATGGTACATTTCCTCAGCTACACCATGAACAGCAGGTTCAATGATGTCATAAAGGCAGACATTTGGAGTAAGACCGAGCATTAAAGCGGTCTGAGCCATGTTTGAGCCGATCGCACCGCCAGCACCGACGATGAGCAGCTTCTCATTTGTTAAAAATCCCATGATCAAAAAAAAATTATTATGCTTAAATTCTATTATTGTCAAAAGCGACACAAAGATAACAATTTCTATTGTATTTTCTTTCTAATTCAAAAAATCATTATATTTGCAACAAATTGACAAAGGAAGATTAACTGATTATATGGAACCTCCCAGTTCTATTCTGACAGACAGCAAATCAAAGGCGGACCCCCGATCGGACGATCCGCTGTCGCGTAGCAATGTTGATAATCAAACGTTATCGTTCCCGCACCGGATGGTGTCGGGCACTTTGCCGTTCTCATTTTTGAATTCTTAAGAGTCTATGGCATTATATCTAAAAAAAGAACTAGAAGAGTCCAAATCCTTAATCGGGGTCTGGCAGATAACTGAAACGGAAGAAGAGCTTCGTGAGTTGGCCTCAGTACCCTCCGATGAGATGGAAGAGATTTCATTCATCAGCAACGAGTCTCTCCGCAAACAAAGACTTGCTGTCAGAGCGCTTCTCTGCGAGTTGTTCGGGGAGAAAGTTTATCTCAGCCACCATGACAATGGCAAACCTTACCTTGAGAACAGCGTCACCAACATCAGTATAACTCACACGGACAAGTACGTTGCCGTGATTCTCAATGACAACGAAGATGTAGGAATCGACATCGAATCATTGTCCAGAGACTTTTCAGCCGTGGAACGCAAGGCTTTGTCAGAGGACGAGGTCGAAGATCTTGACGATGACAAAAGAAACGAGCAGTTGGCTATTTACTGGTGCGCCAAAGAAGCCATATTCAAAAGGCTTTCTGCCTACAGAGTGAACTTTGCCGAGCAGATTGAGGTAGAGCGATTCCGGCCCAAAGGTGAGGGCGAACTCGATGCAACGTTCATTCATAAGGACGGCTACGAGGAAGAATTTGAACTCGAATATATTACCTTTGACAACCACGTCCTTGTTTGGGTCGTGGGCTGATGAAGATCATTTTTAACCTTTAATATTCATTTACCATGTCAACTACTGTTATTGTCATAATCGCACTTTTGGCGATAGTATTCCTTTACATATTTTTCACTCAGCGCAGCTTCATCAGCTTAGATGAAAAGATGAAGAATGCGTTCAGCCAAATTAACGTCCAGATGAAATCCAGATGGGATGCCGTGACGAATCTGGTAGAAATGACCAAGCAGTACACAAAGTACGAGCATGACACCCTAGCGGACGTTATCTCTAAGCGCACAGGCTCAGTCTCAAATCCTGCCGAGCTTGCTGAAAGTGAAGCTGCTTTGAGATCTGTTGTAGGCCGACTGAACGTTGTCGCTGAGCAGTACCCTCAACTTGGAGCAAACACTGTTTTCATCAAGACAATGGGTGACATCAAGGACTACGAGGAGAAAGTCAGACTCAGCAGGATGGTCTATAATGACAGCGTGACAAAACTGAACATGATGGTTCGCCAGTGGCCATCTTCCATGGTAGCCTCGATGCTTCGCTTCACAACTCACGACCTTCTCCCTGAAGATCAGACTGTTGTCAACGCGCCTTCTGTCTCCGACATATTCAATAAATAAGGCTATGAGAAGGCTTCAGGCTATTTTCCTGGCCGCTATCTTTTCACTCATCGCTGTTCCGCTTTGTGCAGGCAGCGATGTTGATTCGTTGAGAATCAACGTGGAACTTCTGGATGACGGATCAGCGGTCGTGACAGAGACGTGGCGAATTGATGTCTCTGATGACATTACCGAATGGTATCTCGTTGCTGGCAACATGGGGCATATGACAATCAGTGACCTTCAAGTCAAAGATGAAACCGGCAATGAATATGTCAACGAAGGAGAGTGGGATGTCAATCGCAGCCGTGCTCGCAAAGCTGGCAGGTGCGGTCTCATCACAAAATCTGACGGCTATGAGATTTGTTGGGGCGTTGGAAGTTCAGGATGGCACACGTACACAGTGCGTTACCTGCTGACAGGTTTGGTAAAGGGGCACGAGGACATGGACGGCTTCAACCACATGTTCGTTGCCAGAGACTTAGGCTCGTCTCCACAATCCATCTTTCTGACAATCAGAAAATCAGGAGTGGAGTTTACCACTGAAAACACCAAGGTCTGGGCCTTTGGATTTCGCGGAGAGATTCATGTTCGAGACAGCGTTGTCATCGCCAACACGACTGAGCCGTTCACAAGGGAAAGTGCCTTGATTGCAATGGTCGGTTTCCAGAAAGGACTGTTCCATCCAGTTCTGAATGAGGATCGGACATTTGAAGAAGTTCGTGAAGAGGCTATGAAAGGGAGTGACTACACTGAGCCGGAGGAGGATGACAGCGACTTTTTGATAGGAATCTTCGCGGGCTTGGCTGCGGCCCTGTCAGTATTCTTCAGTGCCAAATACATTTCCAAGACAGTCAAAAGGAAGAAAGAACTTCTGGGCGGAAAGATGAAAGATGTCCCATGGTTTCGGGACACTCCCCTTGATGGCAATCTTAAGAAATCTAGCAATATTCTTCTGGCTTTCTCCGGCAACACTATGACTGAAAGACAGAACCTTATTGCAGCCTACATCACAAGACTCTTCTACCGTGGAGCATTCGAAGTTGTCCCTGTGCAAGGTTCGTCCAAGTCTCAGATGAGGATCACAGAATTACCTGTCACAGAAGCTGAAAAAGCAAATGAAGACACCAGGCTAGAATTTGAGCTATACTCTTTCATCAAGAAGGCCGCTGGTGATGATGGCATCCTTCAGAAGAATGAGCTCAAACGTTGGGCTGACTCACATGGAGAGGAGCTCTACGATTGGGGGCAGGAAGCAGTAGACGGTACGACAATCTGGAGCATGAAACCGGAAGAAGCGCGACAAGTCTTTGGTCTGAGACGTTTCCTAAAGGATTTCACTCTGATTAAAGACAGAGGTGTGGTCGAAGTGAAGCTTTGGAGCAACTACCTGATTTTCGCCTCTTTGTTCGGCATTGCAGACAAGTTAATGAAGGATTTCCGTAAGGTCTGTCCTGAGTATTTCACACTCTCAACTGCATCTGAATTACTCAAAGATGATTCCACCACATTCATGATCTGGAGCATGATCAACATGACATCACGGAACTTCAACATGGCTGCTGTAGCTTACGAGTCATCCAAAGCTAGTGACTCCGGATCATCATGGAGCGGTGGCGGTGGAATGTCATCATGGGGTGGCGGTGGAGGCTTCTCCGGTGGCGGCTCCGGTGGCGGTGGCCGATGAATATGTCTCTTGCCATAACGGCATAAAATTCGCACAATATTCTTATTTTTGTAAGATAAAGTTAGGAAATTAAGAATATGAACGTACATAGATTGGTTTTGATGGTTCTGGTTGGAATGATTCTGGCTTCAAGTCTAGGATATTCACAGAACAACAAGAGAGCCAATATGGCTGACGGGGAGTTGATTGATGCGGTTGCGGCTTTGGACAACAAACAGTTCAATAAAGCCAAGGACATGCTGGAAAAGCTCATTGAGACCGCTCCCCAGAATGATGCAGCATTCTATTATCTTGGATTATGCCGTCTCTACACCAATGACATAGATGGTGCTAAGGCCGCTTTCAAGAAATCAGTGGAGTTAGATCCCTCGAATTATTGGTACAAGGAGAGACTCGCACGAACATATTCATTGACAGGTGAGGATGACTTGACAATCGCCACCTACGAAGAACTTCTGAAGGATTTTCCCAAGAAGAATGACATCTATTTTACTTTGGTAAATCTCTATCTTAAACAAAATCAGTATGATAAGGCATTGAAGGCCTTAGACCAGATTGAGGCGGTGTTCGGAAAGAGCGAGAATGTGACAGCTACAAAGTACGACATCCTGCTAAGGCAGAGCAAGCCTATGGAAGCTCTAAAGACTCTTGAAGACTACAACAAGGAGTTTTCCTCCCCATACGTCCTTACCAAACTTGGAGATCACTCAATGGCTGAGTACAAGGATACCTTGGCCTTGGCATACTACAAGGAGGCTCTGGACCTTCAGAACGGTTACATGCCGGCACTGCTCGGAGAATCAGAGGTTTATAGGACACGTAGGAACTTTCCGGAATTTTTCAAGACTCTGAATATGTTCGTAGAGGATGAACAGACAGATGTCCAGACAAAGACACAGTACCTTAGCATGCTTGTGTCGCGAACTGATCCACGGTTCATCCAAAGCGTAAGACCACAGATTGATTCTTTGTATGACAATCTGGTTTCATGTCACCCTAAAGACAGTTCTGCCCTCACGGCATCAGGGTTGTACTGGTACTCAACGGGTAGAACAGACAAAGCCAAAAGCCTGATTCACAAAAACATGATTCTCCACCCTGACAACCTAGGAGCGACTGCAACCTACGCACAGCTGTTAGGGTACATGAAGGAATGGGAAACTCTTGAGAAAACTTGTGACAGTGCTATTGCCAGATTCCCGAAAGAAACCGCGTTCCTAGACATGAAAAACGTAGCATGCTACAACAGGAAGGATTGGCTGGGAATCATCGAGAACAATCGCAAAATCATCGAGATAGCTCAGGGCGACACTTCCATCACGATTCCAGCTCTCTCTTCAATCGGTGACATGTACCACGAACTCGGAAACGAGAAGGAAGCATTCAAGGTTTACTCACAGGTTCTGAAAGTGAACCCAAACTACGCACCTGCTTTGAACAACTATGCCTATTATCTGGCTCTAAAGGGGAGCAAACTTAAGAAGGCTTGTGCTATGAGTAAGAAAACTGTCGAGCAGGAGCCAGACAATCCGACCTATCTTGACACCTACGGATGGATTCTCCATCTTTTAGGCAGAGACAAGGAAGCCAAGGCACAATTCAAGCATGCTATGCTTTACGGAGCTAAGGAAAGTGCCACTTGCTTGGAGCACTATGCCATTGTTTTGGAAGCACTAGGGGAAACAGACCTTGCTAAAGTTTACCGGACGCAGGCAGCCAACAAAAAGGCAGAAGGAAAGGAATGAGACGGTTCACGGGAATATTCTTGCTCATCATTACCACCCTAATGTGGCAGGGTCCGGCATACTCGCAGGACACCAGATCACAGGAAGCACGCAAGGCTCGCCTACAGAGAGAGATAGCGATTCTTGACCAACAACTCCGAAGCAACGCCTCACAAAGTGCCAATGCTCTCAGCCGTCTTACCATGATCAGCGGGAAGGTGGAATCTAGAAAAAGGCTCATCTCTGAAAGCGATAGGGAGATTTCTGAATATTCCGATTCTATTCGAACAAAAGAGAAAGCGATAACCCTTTTACAGTCACGTTTGGACACTTTGTCGGATCACTACGCTAAACTTGTACGCAGTGCTTATGTGAACCGCAGTGCCAAGGTTTGGTACATGTACATTCTGGCAAGTGACAACATTGGTCAAGCATTCAGAAGATACGGCTACCTCAGGGACCTTTCCAAGCAGATGAACGTGCAGGCTCATAAGATAGTGGAGGCTAAGGCTGAACTTGAGAAAGAGAACGAGATTCTGTCCTCCATGAAGAAAGAAGCTGAGAACATCCGCGCTCAGAGACTGGCAGAGATGAACAAGCTTAAGGCTGAGGAGAATGATTCGAGGAATCTCGTTAACCAATTGAAAAAGAGCAAGAGGAAGTACCAGCAGGATCTTTCTCGGAAGCAACGCGAGGTCGATGCTCTCAACAGGGAGATTGCGAGAATAATCCGTGAGGCTACAGAAGATAAAGGAGCGGCCAAGTCAGGAAAAGGGAAATCCTCAGTGAAACGCAAACCTATTGACTACACTTTGGCTAAGAAATTCGAGGCTAACAAAGGCAAACTTCCGTGGCCGGCAGATGGGCCGGTAGTAGATCATTTCGGTCAGCGTTTCCATCCGGTTTACACTAATCTCAAGCTTCCGTTCAATAACGGAGTGACTATCGCTTTGGATCCGGGGACTATAGTAAAAGCAGTGTTTGACGGGGAGGTGAAGCAGATCGTGGTCATGCCTGGCTACAACAAATGCGTCCTAGTGCAACATGGCAACTACTTCTCCTTTTACTGCAAGTTGGAGACTGTCAATGTCAAAGCTGGGGACAAGGTTAAGACTGGTCAGAGCATCGGCACCGTGGACACGATCGGAGGGGAGACGCTTCTCCATTTCCAGATCTGGTCCGGGCGGAATCCTCAAAATCCGGAAACATGGCTAAGACCTTAAGTGAAGAACATGAAACATGAAATCATAATAAAAGATCTGCAGGACATTGATAGGGCTGCAGGAGAGTTCCTTTCTCAGACGAAAGGGCACAATATTCTTGCTTTCTACGCGCCCATGGGGGCTGGTAAGACGACTTTCACAACTGCGATTTGCCGTAGGCTTGGCGTTCAGGAAGATGCTGTCAGCTCTCCAACGTTTGCGATTGTCAATGAATATCGCACCGGGACGGGTGAGCCAATGTATCATTTTGATTTCTATCGAATCACCAAGACAGCCGAGGCTCTGGACATCGGTTTCTATGACTATGTGGACAGCGGGTGCCTTTGCATCATGGAGTGGCCGGAGAACATCGAGGAGCTACTTCCGGAGGAGACGCTCCGAGTACACATCACGGTCAATCCAGACGAGTCTCGCTCAGTTTCTTGGGAAGACTAATGATCGGATCAAATCATTGAATAAAAAACAATTTTACGATTTCGAAACTAATGGCCAGAAAAAGCAAATGCCAAAGTTACGATTTCGAATGTAATGGCCAGAAAAAAGGCAAACGCCAAATTTTGCACGGTGGACCAAAATTTGGCGTTTGATTTTTCTGGCCTTGTGTATCTAACGTTGAGTATCTGGCCGTTGTGTATCTAACAATGTTGCTTCATAGTTACTTAGTCGCTTCGACAGGCTCAGCGACCTAAAAAAGGCCATAGCCGCCTCGGCAATTTTTACGGCATAATAATTATGGTTGCTGAGCTTGCGGTTGCTGAGCTTGTCGAAGCATCGAAGCATCGAAGCGACTTTAAATGGCTATCCGAAGGTCTCAAGGTTCAGGCGATCAAGGAAGCGGTAGGCGGAGGCTTCGCGGAGATATTCAGGCCTAATGTCTTTTGCCATCTCTAGGTCAGCGATGGTTCTGGCGACTTTCAAGATGCGGGAATATGCACGTGCTGATAGGCCAAGCCGTCCTATAAGAACTTCCATCACTTTCCGGCACTCGTCATCCAATGGGCAATGCTTTTCTAAAAGGCGATTGTTCATCTCTGCATTTGTGAATATTCCATCCTCGGCAAACCTTTGTTTCTGGATCACCCTAGCCTTGAGGACTCGACTTGCCACTACCTCGCTGGACTCCCCTTTCTTCCGACCGACAAGCTTCGCTGTGTCAACAGGGTGGAGCCATAACTGAATGTCAATGCGATCCATTACCGGACCAGAAAGTTTAGACAGGTAGTTCAGCCTTTGGCCTGGGGTACAACGACACCTGTCGCCTTCTCCATAGTAGCCGCACGGGCATGGGTTCGAGGCTGCTACCAGCATGAACGAGGCTGGATATTCAAGTTTCGAACGAAGGCGTGAGATTGTGACTTTTCTGTCTTCCATCGGACCTCGCAAAGCCTCTAGCACTGATTTCGGCATCTGGCCATATTCATCAAGGAAGAGTATTCCGTTTTGAGCTAATGTCACCTCTCCGGGGCGGATGTCGGAGCCGGCACCGCCACCGATTATCGCTGCAAGGGAGGCGCTGTAATGGGGAGCACGGAAAGGCCTTGTCCTTATCAGCCCTATCTGAGAACCTTTCATTCCGGCAACAGAATAAATCTTGCTTGTGACAATAGCCTCATCCGTTGTCATCGGTGGAAGGATGCCGGTCATGGCCTTGGCTAGAGAACTCTTGCCGCTTCCCGGAGGACCAACCATTATCAGATTATGCCCTCCCGCGGCTGCTATCTCCACTCCCCTCTTGGCTCCTTCCTGGCCAATAATCTCAGAAAAGTCCATCACTTCCTGCCCGGCAGGCTTCCTCTCACGCAAACTGTTTCGGGTAAGTTTTCTATAAAGCCTTGTGTTCCAAACCAAAAGATCACTACAATCCTCTAACCCTTCAAGTATTCTAAGGACATCAGTGAGAGTCTCAACCCCGAATATTGACAGTTCTTTGCACTCTGTAGCCTCCAGGGCCGAGCGAAGAGGCAGGATGCATCCAGATAGTCCCATGTCAGTCACAAGATCAGCAATCGGTAATGCTCCTTGCACCTCTCTGACGGAACCATCCAGGCCAAGCTCCCCCATAATAAGGTATTTGTCAAGTCCAGAAAAGCGTTTCTGCTCTGACGCAGCGATAATACCGATAGCTATTGGCAAGTCATAGCCACTGCCATTCTTCCTCACATCCGCTGGAGCAAGGTTGATCACGATTTTCTTGCCTGGGATTCTGAATCCCAATGATTGCAGGGCAGTGACAGTCCTTAGAAGACTTTCCTTGACAGCCACATCTGCAAGTCCGACTAGATGTATTCCTATTCCATGTGTTATGTCCACCTCAACGGTGACAGGGACAGCTTCTATGCCTACGCACTTTGCCCCAAAGATGTTGATTAACATAGTTTGAGTTCATTATGTACTCCGGCAAAGATGGCACAATAAAACGTAAATTTTCAAAAGAAACATAAAAATCGTCATAAGAAACAGAAATATTTTTTCTTATGACGACTTTTCTAAAAGAATCCGCTGATGCTCTAGCCATCAGAATTCAATAGTCCAATTCAAGCTTGGCATGATTGGGAATATGCTGACCTTCTTCCATGTGCGTTCTTCCGTGTCATAGGTAAGACTGAATGGATTGTGTCGGTTCAAGACATTGTATATTCCTACATTCAAGGTATGATGACATCTCTTGTCTTGATTGAACTTCAGGCTGCATCCAAAATCCAGTCTGATGTAGGGCGGCATCTCGAAGTTGTTTACAGTGGTGAAATACTTAAGTTGAACCTTATCAGGCTCCTTAATCAAGAATCCTTGATAATAGCCAGAAGCGACAGTCTCCCAATGTCCAGACTGGTAGGTGAATAACGTGTTCACGGTAATCTCACGATGTTTGTTCTTAGAGATTGAATAGTCTGCCGTAACATTCAAGATGTGAGGCCTATTGAACTTGGCTGGGAAAGACACCCCCATATTCACATTCTGGAACGTACGATCCGTCTTTGACCATGTGTAAGCGATTCTATAGTTCAGCTTATCACCAATCTTCTCATAAAGAAACTCCAATCCTTTTGAAGTCCCTTTTCCAATGTCGATCTTGTCTCGCCATCCAGCCGCAGCTGAGCTAAAAAGGGCAGTGGCATCGGTGAAATAGACCAGATCCGTCATCTTTTTCGTGTAACAACCTAGCGACAGACGGTGTTTATCAAAAGACATGAACATACCAGCATAATATTGACTCGCCTTCTCAGGTCCAAACTGGTTGTCAGACGGAACTATCAAGTCCAGTGACCAGCCAAGCGGGACTCCTTCCAATGTATGGTAATATTGAGTTGTCCAATCCGCTGTAGCCTCAAATCCCAACCAAGAAGCAACATTCACCCTCGCCAGAAGGCTGGCTTCTGGATCAAAAGAATTGGATTTTATCACGACATCCGTTCTGTCGGCACGGTTGAAATTCAATCGTCCGGATGCGCGGAAATCATACCTACCTTCTTTCTCAAGCTCAAACTGCGAATGAACTGTACCTGTCAGGCAGTTCGTGACATGATCTGACGCTGGAGAATCTAACGAGCTCATCAGTAAAGTTCCACCAGTGATCTTTTGGGACGTAGCGGGATTAAATTTTGCATAACGTCCTTTCACCCCTCCCTGAAAATGAAATATCTTTCCATCATACTTCGCGTAAGCTGATAGCGTTGCCTCATTAATGGAACTATGGACAGCTAGATTGTTGTCTGTTGTTCCAAGAATTTTCACCATCCCTTGCGCATTGCTGAATTTGTTGTAAGATAGTACGGCACGGACGCTCCACGAATCATCCAAGCGTCCTACATACTTAAGGTTCCCTATCAAATTGCTCCACTGGATGTGTTCCTCTGAGTTTACGCCATAGTCATAACTGTAAGCATCCATGCTGTTGAAGGCGCTCAAGGACAGGCTATGCTTGTCATTGATAATCCAATTCACCTTGCCAAAAGCGTCATAGACAAGGGCTCTAGGACTGCCAATACTGTCTAACGCTGAAGACAGTCCCTTCAAGGCACTAAGCTCCAAACCGACTGGCGAAAGTCTTACAGAGCCGATAAAAGAGATCTTGTCCTTTAGCAGGGGAGTCGAGAAACTTGTTCCAAGAATAAAATTGCTCACATTAACCTTGCCATGAAAGCCATTGAACTCGCCCTCCTCACTTGTAAGCTTTATGTGAGATGCGGTAAGGTTGCCTTCTTCCGAAGTGAACCCTCCTACTTGAAACATCACATTAGAGATGACATCCGGTGAATATACAGATGTAAAACCTAGCAAATGGCTTGAACCATAGAGTGGCACACCATCCAAAGTGACAAGGTTGCTTCCCATGTTTCCACCTCTTACATAGAATGCGGACGACCCTTCACCACCAGTTGAAACCCCCGGTAGTGTTTGAATATACTTGACCACGTCAGCATTACCTATCGCGGACACCATATTCTTGAAATCCTTCACCTTGATGATTCTGGTACCGGCTTCTCTGGCCCCACTCTTCTCTCCAAACACAACAGACCCGCGCAAGGTGTCCTTCACTTCATTCGTCTGAGCAAACGTCATTGAGAAAGGGAATAGTGACAACCATGCCAAAACTAATATTCTTCTTTTCATGGCATTAATATTCTTTTTCATCAAACGAATATATTCCTATTTTCTGTCACCCGGTACAAAATCGTTCAGGTAGCCCCTTATGCCGGTCTCGTTGTTCCGGTGGATCATCGCACCGAACACTCCAACACCACCGGAGATGTTCGTATAGATGTTATCCGTGTCGTACTCGAACAGGAAGTTGTCCTTGTTGAGATGCTTACGGTAAACATCCTTGAAGTAGTTGTCAGCCTCATCGGAAAGAAAGTAAATGTCGTACAATCCACCGCGCTCCTGATACGGGCCTTCATAGTTCGACCACGAAGTCGGGAATGACCGCGCCAGGACAAAGGAGATGTCAGTATATATCGGGGAATCTTTCAGCTCTTCCTGTGTCTTTCCGCTATGGTAATACTGGGGAATGTCGATGCGGACGAAGCCCTGATGCACATTTAGGTCGCCCATCATCAGAGGATACCAGCCAAGCTGCTCACGAAGCCACTTGGGCATCGCCTTGACCGAGTCTGCCGAGAAGCATGGAAGGTCTCTCACAAGAAGGGAGGTAAGGTTGAAGTCATCAGCGCAAAGGTGGCTGGTGGCTATGTATTTCTGATAGTCGTCACCCCATCCCTTGTCCTTAGGAAATGCCCACAGGTGACTGGCTAAAAGGCACGGATAACCATAATACGGAGGGCACTCTGGAGAGCGATCGAAAAGGCGCAGCTCGTATGAGTACATCAGATACCCTTTATTCTTATGACGTCCATCGCCTTCATCACTTGCATCATACCCTCTGCCATAGCAGGCCACTGTCACGTCTGCAGGAAACTTAGTGGATGCCTTAATGACTTGACCTTCCATCACTATCATTAAATTGTACTCTTTGCCGTATTCGGGTCTATACTCGCATTGCCAAAGGCCTTCTCCGACATAGTGAAACTTCCCGGCCCCGGCATAGCCGCACTTTAGAATCACCTCAGCGTCTTCGACCGGACGGCGGACTTCGTCCATCATGGTCGGGGTGTAGTACATCTCCAATGTCTGGACGTCATCCTCCGTCAGTATGCAGTTCACCACCACCTGTGGTTCCTCACCAGCATCTAGGTCTATCGGATCTATGCAGGACACTAATACCGACGGCAGCAGCGACACTAAAAACAAAATATTTATCAACTTTCTTTTCATTGGTAAAAACGTCTTACTATTGTTGTTCTGCTGCCCAACGGATTCTCGAATGACACAGAAACTGCATATTCCTCTGGGACCTCTCCCGTCAACACAAAATCAATGAAATGAGCACTGCTGTTGATAGCTTCATACTCCACTCCATCTATCATCCATTCATAAGATGTCACATCCGAACAATTGAACGGTAGGGAAAAAGTGCCTCCGCTTAAGGAACCTCCGATCAACGTCTCCGTGAAGTTAATACCTGACTCCCACAAATAAATGTCAGACTTGAATGAATAGGTCTTAAATGATGTTGTAAGATCAACCTTGACCTGATCCTCGGCCATAGCATCTTCTGTATTTTTAAACGCTCGGACTGAACTCTGGGTGTTTTGCCTAAAATAGACACTGTTTTTATTTGATGACCATGCTGTTGTGTATGTTCTCGGCAGGTTCGACAGTTCGAAAAGGTATCCTTCTGCGTTAGATGTCAAATGTCGAGACTCAGCGGTAAAGACTGGATAGCCGAACTCCTCGCCTGACAAACCATACTTCTCCCCCATGGGACTCGGACTGGATGCATACTGAGGGGTGTCCGACCACAGCCCATTATTATTCTGCGCGTAACGAAACATCTCCTCTGTGGAGACTCCATCATAGCCATTCAGGTCTGCATTGACTATTGTTCCGTCTGGAGTCCTTCCGGCAGCCGCACTTATCCAATGATATAGAAACGCGTCATATTCCAGACTAAGCATCGCATGAGATTCTTGATCCGCAGATGCAGCGGTGGCTATGGATATGTTTGAGCACGCGCTCATCAACGGACTCACAAAACCTCCGCTATAGCATTGCCCCATAACAACATGCTTTCTGGACGCAGAAGGGATCTTCTTGACTTCTTTCGCGAAATCATCCGCAGACATTGTTATATCATTCCATAGCCAGATGTATGATTTCCCATCCTCCCTTGCGCCATGGTCCGCTACAAATATCAAGACTTGTTCATCAGACGACAACACATGGCTAGCGAGATAATCAAACACTAGCGAAATGTTCGATTTCGTGGCAGAATAGTTTATGTCATCAGTTCCATCTCCATCTAAATCCTGTGGAGATGATGTATACCCTCCACTAATCAGGTGATGTTGATCCAAAGATTCGGACTTGCCGTCAGACATAATTACAAAAATCCGGTCTCGTCTATAGTTATAAACATCCCGAAGACATTTATAGACTGCTGAACAGTCATTCCAATAACGCTCATAATTATATGAAAGATTCCTTCCTCCGCTGATAATCACCGCCCAATTATTTGAGGGTTGCGATGTTGATTTTGTTAGTTGTAATCCTTGTAAAGACGGTCTGTCCGATGACATCAAGTGCAATGTTTTCGTCAACTCACTCAAATTATTCTTCACACAAACATATTCAAACCCTTCTGGCCAACCCCACTCCCAAGAGTCCTTATCGGAGTTTCCCGTATAAGCCTCGACATAAATATACAACCATTTTTGGCCTCCACCTGCCCATGGGTCAGTATCAATTATAACCACCCATGATTCACAAGGGACACTGCTATTATGTTCTCCAAAAGTGTCAATTCTTGTTCCTTTATCTACAATTGATTTACTAATAAATACCAAATCATACTCATCAATGTCCTCCTTGACAATTTCCAAGGCCTGCGCCTGAGTAATCGGGGATCCGTCAGGGTTGTACGGTCCCTCATTGTTTTCCTTCTCTTTGGTGCAGGATATCGCCACCATAGCAATGGCCAAAACAAACGTTAATATTCTTTTCATACGTTCAAATTTATTATGCTACTCTCTTTGTTAGTGATAACTTGTGGTTAAATATTCACAAACATAGTCATTATTTCTTGATTGAGCAATCAGGTGCGATGCAAAATGTTAATTTATTGTTACAACGGTAAGTTTGACATCATTTTTGATTAACTTTGAGGGATTTCTTTTAACGAAAAAACGAAAATGGGAAAGAATGATATAACATTGTTTTGCGTCAATGACGGCAAGAATCATAAAATCGAGAATGGACAGGACCTAAAAGTACTGTCCGACAAATTTTGTGCAACCGTAACAGACAAGAAAACGGGTAAAATTTACGATGTGCTTGCGGCATTGGTGGACAACAAGCTTAAAGAACTGAGTTTCAGGCCGGCCAACCTGCATCAGGTGGAATTTATCGGCTACAATCATCCGGACGGTAGACGAAGCTACGTGCGGTCGCTGTGCTTTGTGCTCCAGAATGCTGTGAGGGAACTCTATCCGGACAAGGTGCTGGTGATTGACCATTCGCTTCCAAGTGGGCTCTATTGCGAGATTGTGGAAAAAGGCAAAAACGAAGACGGGCGAAACAAAGCCTATTTTGTCACAGACGAGGAAATCGACAGGATCAAGGAAAAGATGAAGGAGATTGTGGAGAAGAACCTTCCTTTCACTAAGGTCAAGATGTTTTCCGAGGAAGCCGAGAAACTGTTCATTGAGAACAATCAGCCACAAAAAGCAGAGTTACAGAAGAGTCTCGGCACATTCAGTTGCAGCGTTTACTATCTGGACGGAAAAGCTGACACGTTCCACGGTCCGCTGATTCCTTCGACAGGCTACCTTAAGGTGTTCGACATTAGCGGAATGGGAGACGGATTCTGCCTCCAATCCCCGATGATGACCGATTTCAACAAGGTTATGCCGATGAAAAGGCAAGGCAAAATTTCAGCCGCTCTCAAGGAATATTCCGACTGGTGCTCCATCATCAACATCGAGAGTATCGGGACGCTTAACAAAGCGGTAAAAGATGGCAAAGCCGTCAGTATCATCAACTTGGCAGAATCTCTTCACGAAAGGAACTACGCAAGGATTGCGGACAGAATCTATGCCGAAAGGGGGACGAAGAGAATTGTGATGATCGCGGGGCCGTCTTCTAGTGGAAAGACGTCTTCTTCCTTGCGAATAGCCCTTCAATGTAAAGTACTTGGGCTCAAGCCAAAAGTTATAGAGTTAGACAATTATTTCGTTGATAGGGAGCACACGCCAAAAGACGAGGACGGCAACTATGATTTCGAATCTCTCTATGCGATGGATCTAGATTTTCTCAACAAGCAGCTAAATGAACTACTTGAGGGTAAGGAAGTTGAAATCCCACGATTTGACTTCAAGACCGGCAACAGAATCTTTGAAGGAAACAAACTTCGTCTTGAGGAAAAGGACATTCTGATCATGGAAGGCATCCACGCACTCAACCCAGAGATGACCTCAGCGGTTGATAATTCAAGAATATTCAGAGTCTATGTTTCAGCCCTCACTTCACTGAATATTGACGAGAATAACAACATGTCCACTTCCGACAACCGCCTGCTCCGAAGGATGGTGCGCGACAATCGGGTCCGGGGCATCACTCCGGAAGAAACAATCATGAGATGGAACAGCGTGCGCAGAGGAGAAAGCAGGAATATTTTCCCGTTCCAAGAGAATGCTGATGTGCTGTTTAACTCAGCCCTAATCTTCGAGTTGCCGATGCTGAAATACTATGCAGAGCCGCTCCTTCGCAGAATATCCCCGAACTCTCCAGCTTACTCCGAGGCCGTGCGCCTTCTCAAGTTCTTGGACTACATCGTAGCCCTCCAGCCAAGCGAGATCTCAGCGATTCCTCCTACTTCCATCATGCGCGAGTTCATCGGCGGACAGACTCTGACAAGAGACTAGCCAACACATATGATGATAAAGGCTGGCGAAATCATATTCGACCAGCCTTTATCATTAATATTCATTTCATTAAATTACCTCAAGATCAGAGGAAGGAATCCAACCTTGACGTCCATCCGCGAGGGAGATGTTCTTCCACGAGCCAACCTCGTCCAGAATTGTAACCTTGGTACCTTCGTGGATCACAAACAAATCCTTGGACGAACCGGAGGACGGAGAACTCTTCACAGAAGAAACCGGAGACATCACAATCGCAGTGTCAGACTTCAAGCTGTCAGATTTCTGCCAAACGGAGAAACTTAGTGCTCCGATTGAAAACAGCAAGAGTACAATCCCACAGTAAAATCCAATTCGTCTCCTACCAACAGAGACCCCTAGCATGTAAAGAAGCCCCATAACCAAAGCAGCAGCAAAAAGCACAAGGAATATGGCAGCCCACGCATTGGAACTCATCACATAGCAAACTTTCCTTGCCACGCTTTTGAGGATAAACTCTGGGACAGGCTCAATCTTGTCCTGTACAAAACTATTTGTAAACTCAAGATTGTAGCGGGCATCTGAATATGACGGATCCAACCTTAACGCCCTCTCGTAGTTCAAAATAGCCTTTGGATAGTTTCCCTGCTTGAACCATGAATTGCCAAGATTATAGTACAAAGTGGCTGATTTCTGGCCAGACTCTTCAATTGAAGTCCACGCAGAAGATGCGTCAGAGAACCTTCCATCTGAATAGGCCTGGACACCAACAGTCCACAATGAATCAAGATCCTTCGCTTGGATATTCATTGAAAAGCCTAGAGAAAGGATAATGGTTATGATTGTCGCAGCCTTCTTGAATGACTTGCCTCCCAATTTCAGGCTTGAGTCAATCAACGTGATCACTTTTAATGCGTCATCGTAGTGAGACCTCATGGCCTCATTGCCCCCGTCAGGAGAATAGCGGGCGAACTCACATGCATCCAGAAGATCCGTAAAGGCCTTGGTTTGTTCTTCGCTCACGCCACCACTAGTAAGAGCGGAAGCGATGTTATCTTTGCTTATCTCAGACATGTCCATGTTAAGTTTGTCAGAAACGAATCCAATAAGTGCCTTGTGAAGTTCCTCATAGAAAGCAGTGTAGAGATTCTTGTCAAGATATTCACCGGCCTGGGCAAGACGCTTGCGTGCCATCTTCGTCGCGCGTCTGTTCTTTGTACCAGCAACATCTGCCCTCATGGCAGACACTTTTCTGAAAGCAAGGAACACTGCTGACGCTCCCAGAACTAGCAAAGAAAGCAAAACCCAGAAAAGAATCGAACCAACAAAGAACGCTCCTGAACTAGACAGACTTGGTTTGCCTGTGAAGATGAAGCGAATGTCGTCAGCTAGGCTTTTCACATCCTTCCTTTCGATACCAGAGCTCACAGCCACGGCTGTCGATGATTCTCCGCCCTTACCTTTAGCAACCTTTATGTGCATCGGTTCTGTTTTGAGTGTCACATACTTACCCTGATTGACATCGTAGTAGGAATATTCCACAGGATCGATTGTGAAGTCTCCGTGGCTCCTCGGAATAAACGGATATTCAAAAGACTTGCTTCCTGAAGTGCTTCCGGTGCTCTTGTCAGTGTTTTCCGTTGTCTTTGTGTCATAGACCTCAAAATCAGGAGGAAAATTCACCTTAGGTTCCTCCAGAAGAGCGACGTTACCACGGCCAGAAACTGTGATGATCAGAGATGCGGCATCATGGGTCTTGATGTTGTCCGAAGTCAAGCGAGCGGATATTCCAAAATTACCCACTCCGCCACCAAAGGAAGCAGGCTGGCCAGCAGGAAGAGGGTTCACTTTTACCTTCACGGCAGGAGTAGTCACTCTCTTTCTGATTTGACGGTAATCATCCTGAAAGAACTGGTCAAAGATACTGCCTGATGAAGAATTGTTCACCCTTACATTGATGACACACACAAGTTCGGATGGATCTATTGTTATGGTTCCCGACTTTTGAGGAATCAAAACATACGTGCGGAGAACCGCAGTGTTATAAATTTTGTCGTCAAGACTCTCCCGCTTGAACTCTATGTTGTCAGGAACGTACGTTTCCTGACTCCAGAATCCATTAAAAGTCGGCAGTTTGGCGTTTTCAAAACCAACCACGTTAGCCCTTTGGTAAAGCTTCAACGTTGCAGTGATGGGCTCTCCGACAACAACCTCTGAACGGCTTAGAGAAAGTCTCATGAACAAATCACCGGAAGGAATTTCTCCCGAAGTTGCCGATTGCCGATTCCCACTTCCGGACGATTGCCCGCCACCTTGACTTGAAGACTGGGAAGATGATCCTCCGTCACTTACTACCTGAATCGAAGCCTGATTCGATGAAATTTTGTCACCGGAAAGCATCGCGGTGGCGACAGGAAGCTGAAATGTACCCGTTGACTTAGGAATCAATATGTAGGTGAAAGTAGTTTGGTGGGAAGATGAGCGTTTTCCGTTAATTATCTGAATGCTTGAACTTGATCCCCTCTGCGGTCCCCAAACAAGTTGGAAGTCATCTCCAACAGACCATTGGAAATCCGAAGGGCTTTTCTCCCCTTCAATTATGAAAGTGACATTGAACTGCTCGTTCACAGCAACGACATCCGGTGCTTCGACTTTGATTGAGTTCTGGGCCGCGAGCTGAAAAAAGGCTATGAGCAAAAACGCAGCGATGCTTAACAATCTCTTCATATTCATCCTATTACCAATTCTTCTCCTTTTGGCGTGATTTCAACAGAGCCGCCTTCTCTTTGTTAACCTTATCCTGAGTCTCCTTCTCACGAGCTTGAACCGCTTTCAGCATCTGCTGAGCCTGCTGAGGAGAAATCCGGGCATCACCCTCGCCCTCACCTTGCTGAGGTTTAGGCTGCTCACCTTGATTCTTATCCTGATTCTGATTCTGGTCGTTATTCTGATTCTGGTCTTGGTTTTGGTCTTGTTGATTATTATCCTGACCGCCACCATTCTGATCCTGATTCTGGTTCTGATCGTTGTTTTTGTCTTGATCGTTCTGGCCGTCTCCCCCGCCACCATTGTTTTTCAGCATCTGTTTCGCATAGGCATAGTTCTCTTTTGCGTCCAGATCATCAGGAGCGCGAAGAATAGACTGCCTATAGGCATCCACAGCCGCTTTCCAATCCTTTTTCTGAACCGCAATGTTGCCCAAATTGTAGTAATAGTCAGCACCATTAGGTGACATCGGAGCCACATCCTTGAACTTTTCCAACGACTTGCCGGCCTCGTCAAAATTATTCTCACGATAAAGTGCTCCGGCCAGATTGTAACCGGCAGCGAAAGACGTGGAATCTTTAGCTTGAGCCTTACGGTACTCAATTTCAGCATTTTGCCAATTTCCTTTCTTAAACTGACGGTTGCCGGCACGGACTTCTTTTCGGTCGGTCTGAGCAAACGCTGCTGAACACGAAAGAACCAACAGGATAATTGACAATGAATATCTCAAAAATGTCTTCATCTCTTTTCTTCAAACAAATGTCTGCGGGAGCGTCTTGCGCCTATGAGCATCTCAACAGTGAAGAACGCCAATGCTATTCCGAGGAAATACATGAACTGCTCGTCATATTCCTCAAAGACCACGGAATTATATTCCTCATCCTCCATCTTTCGGATGTCGTCTATGATTGGGGCCAGACCGAACTCATCATTGCCGGCATGGATGTAAGCACCCCCACCTGCAGAAGCAACTTCTTTCAAAGTCTCTTCGTCAAGATGAGTTACCACAATGTTGCCCTC
The DNA here is from genome assembly GCA_002297815.1 of Bacteroidales bacterium UBA755. Taxonomy (GTDB): domain Bacteria; phylum Bacteroidota; class Bacteroidia; order Bacteroidales; family UBA932; genus Cryptobacteroides. The sequence goes on from DBKH01000007.1 coordinate 49,507, forward strand.
TTTGTCTTTCAAAAGGCCTCCATCCATAGGAATCGGTTGTCCGTCAACTGATCCAACGCCTATCGTGTAGACTTTGATTCCAGCTTCGGAAGCCTGTTTGGCAGCAGCCACAGCATCATCCTCATGGTTCTCGCCATCAGTGATCACGATAATGGCACGGCTATGTTCACTCTGGGCACTGAAACCTCGTACCGCGGTGTTGATAGCATCTCCAATCGCTGTCCCTTGAATCGGAACGGACTCAGTAGAGATGGTGTTCAGAAACATCTTGGCACTCACATAATCCGAGGTAATCGGAAGTTGAACGAACGAAGTACCAGCAAACACAATCAAACCGATCCTGTCATCCTGAAGTTTGTCAGTGATGCGTGAAATTGCCAATTTAGCCCGTTCCAATCTGTTTGGAGAATAGTCCTGAGCGAGCATTGAATTGGACACGTCAAGAGCAATCATGATCTCAGCACCTTTGATCTTATGCTCTTTAAGCTTAGCCCCCATTTGAGGCCTAGACAAACCGATTACAAAGAAGAAAAACGCCAATGAGAACAGGACAGTCCTCACCCACAATTTGTTACGTGACCACGAAGGCATGAGTTCGTTCACAAGGGCCTCGTCACCAAACTTGCGCAGGCAGCGACGCCTGTTCCACAGCCAAAGCCCCATTCCGAGAAAAAAGAACGGAATCAGGAGCAACAGCAAAAGGTAATGTGGTGCAGCGAAAATTATCATGGCAACCTCCTTATCAACAGTTTAACAAGAGCCTCCAAGAGCAAGCAGATCAAAGCGGCAAGGGCGTAGGCGCCGAACAATTCCTTATAAATAGGGAAACTGTCGATCGTTGTGCGCGCCTTCTCCATTTTGTTGATGTCTGAATATATCTCCGCGAGTTTCGTGTTGTCGGTGGCCCTGAAATACTTACCTCCTGTCATAGAAGCGATGCTGGAGAGAAGTTTCTCGTCAAGTTCAACCTTGAGATTCTGCATCTGCACGCCCCACGGAGTCATCACTGGGTATGGAGCCTCGCCATTCGCCCCGACTCCAATTGTGTAAACCCTTATCCCATAGGTCTTGGCAATCTCGGCAGCGGTCTCAGGGGAGATTTCGCCACAGTTGTTCACACCATCGGTCAGCAGAATGATTACCCTGCTCTTCGCATCGGAATCCTTGATTCTGGCAATAGCGGTCGCCAAACCGTTTCCAATGGCAGTACCGTCCTCAATCAAATCTGTAGAAATCTCTTTCATAAGATTGATCAGGGTGGCTCTGTCAGTCGTCAACGGGCACTGAGTGTAACTCTCTCCTGCAAACACCACAATTCCCATCCTATCCGAAGGGCGCTGGGCGATGAACTCGATAGCGATGTCCTTGGCAGCACTGATTCTGTCTGGAGTGAAATCTCTCGCAAGCATACTTGTCGAGACATCCATCGCAAGCACAATATCAATTCCCTCCGTGTCAACCTTTTCCACCTTTGTGGACGAGCGCGGACGGGCAATCGCCACGACAATCAGTGAAAGAGCCGCAATCCTTAAGGCAAAAGGAATATGCCTAATCACATTCAAGATTGTCTTACCTCCTGATTTCCAAGGTATGAGACTTGAAACTCTGAGATGTGGGCGACGGTCCTTCAGTTCCACATACAGATAACGCAGCACCAGCAGGGCTGGAATCACAAGGAGCCAAAGCAATTGAGGATATTCAAAATACATTATGACTGACCTCCTTCCTTTTTGGCCGAAGATTTAGCTTCAGCTGCCTTGCGGGCAGCCTCCTCCTCGGCAAGTTGAGACTGGTAAGTAACTGTCACAAAGCGCACAGCGGCAGGTAGAGCGGCTGCATTCTCCTCATCCGATGCAGAAGCCTTGGCGAACTTGACGAAATCAGCTGTCTCAAACAGTGTCTTCATCTCCTCATAAAGGTCAGCCGGAACTCCTGAGTTCTTGAGATCCTTGAATATCTCGGCAGTGGTCATCTCCATCGCATCAATGCCATAGCGTGCGTCAATATATTCCCTTAAGGCATCAGTGATTCCTGAATAAAACGTCTTCTGCTTTTCTGGTACCCAATATTTGTTGCCGCGGAAACGATCGAGTCTGCGCAGGGCGACTAAATATGGCGGATCTTTGTGAGCCGCACCTTCTCCACTATTCTTACGTCTTGAGGCCAACAGAGCCCAAATCAAAATAGCCAAGAAAGCGACACCCCATATTCCTAAAACATAAGGAATCACTTCCGAGGCTTTCAAAGGATAGCGAATCTGTCCCTTTATGTCATGAATCTGGTAAGTCGTGGTGTCAACAGGCATTGTGCGGATGTCCAAGACCTTTGGATCAAAGACAAGAGTGTCAACCCTATCTACTCCCGAAGCCCTTACTACAGAAAGCGGCAGAAGTTCGTACTGCCCTTCATCAAAAGATGTCACGACCATTGACACATCAATGTCATAGGATTTCGGTTCGTTCTTTTTGCCCTGGACGCGGACAGTGTCAACCATGAAAGGAAAGACAATCTCAACGCTGTCCATAAATCCTTTGGAGAAGTCTGGTAAAGCGAATCTTGTTCCTTCAGCCACATCCTTCAGATGGAATCCATAACGGAATTGATCACCGATCAGAGCGGTGTCACGCTTCTGAAGAGGTTCCAGAAAGGAGTCCTCCGATCTAATCAGCATCCCTTTACTTTGCGGAATCTGCTGTCCTGTTGCAACGATGGTGATCATCGTTGCACAAAGAAGCGAAAGTCCGTAAAAAATACTCTTCATTCTATCTCCTCCCGAAAAATGTCATCAGTCCCTTGACGTAATCTTGATTGGTAGCAATGTCCACCGAATCAATCTGATAGCGGTTGAACAACTTTTTCTCTCCATCCGCAACGGCACCGAACCATTTTGAATATTCAGCCCTTGTCTTCTTACTGGAGGTGTTGATCCAAGCGGACTCTCCTGTCTCGGAATCCTTTACGTGAACCAATCCGACATCCGGAATCGTCCTCTCGCGCGGGTCGTGAACTTTGATAACGGAGATGTCATGACGGTTGCGGGCTACCTTCAGAGCATCCTCATAGCGAGGAGAGCCATCAGGATTAGCGTCCAACATGTCGGAAAGCACGAAAGCAGTGCACTTCTTCTTCATCGCATTCGTCAAGTACCGCAGAGCCTGACCGACATCTGTTCCGTTAGATTTCGGTTTAAGCTCGATGATCTCGCGGATGATGTGGAGAAGATGGCTGCGCCCTTTCTTCGGTGGGATGAACTCCTCAACCCTGTCACTGAAAAACAACGCTCCGACCTTGTCATTGTTGATGATAGCCGAAAAACTCAGAACAGCGGCAATCTCCGCAATCAAATCTCTCTTCGTCCTCACACTGGTTCCAAACAGTCCCGAACGGCTGATGTCAATCAAAAGGACGACTGTCATCTCCCTTTCTTCCTCGAAGACCTTAACGTAAGGAGAACGCAGACGAGCGGTCACGTTCCAGTCCATCGAGCGCACATCATCCCCGTACTGGTACTCGCGAACCTCGCTAAAGGCCATTCCACGGCCTTTGAAGGCGCTGTGATATTCACCAGCAAAAATCTGGTGAGACAGAGCCCTAGTGCGGATCTCTATCTTTCGGACCTTGCGAAGCAGCTCGTTGGCCGAGTTAACTGATGAAGTCGATGCCATGATTGTAATGTCTGATTAAAGCCAAACTACACATCGCCCGTTACGGAACCTGCACAGCATTGAGGACCTCGGCAATGATCTGCTCGGTCGTGATGTTCTCAGCCTCAGCCTCGTAGGTCAAGCCTATCCTGTGACGCAGGACCTCATTGCAGACAGCCCTGACATCCTCAGGAATCACATAGCCCCTTCTCTTGATGAAAGCGTAGGCCTTGGAAGCCATTGACAGCGAGATGCTAGCACGAGGTGAAGCACCGAACGAAATCAGATCCTTTACCTTTCCCAAACCGTAATCGTCAGGAGTACGAGTAGCATAGACAATGTCCACTATGTACCTCTCAATCTTTTCGTCCATATAGACATCCCTAACGACGCTTCTAGCCCTTACTATGTCCTCCGGCTTGATCACAGGATTAACTGTCGGGAACTCTCCGGAATTGTTCATCCTTATGATCTGTCTCTCCTCCTCTTTCTTAGGGTAGCTCACGATGACCTTCAGCATGAAACGGTCCACCTGGGCCTCAGGAAGCGGATAGGTTCCCTCCTGCTCGATAGGGTTCTGGGTAGCCATCACGAGGAACGGCTCCGGTAACTTGAAAGTCTGGTCTCCGATCGTCACCTGACGCTCCTGCATGGCCTCAAGAAGGGCTGACTGCACCTTGGCTGGGCTACGGTTGATCTCATCCGCAAGCACGAAGTTGGCAAAAACAGGTCCCTTATGAACCTCGAACGACTCATCTTTCTGTGAATATATCATCGTACCGATGAGGTCGGCAGGAAGAAGGTCAGGAGTGAACTGAATACGACTGAACTTAGCGTCGATGGCCTTTGACAAGGTACTGATGGCGAGAGTCTTGGCCAATCCCGGAACACCTTCCAAAAGAATATGTCCGTTGGCGAGAAGTCCGATCAGAAGGTTCTCCACGAGATGCTTCTGCCCGATGATGACCTTTCCCATCTCTAGAGACAGCATGTCCACAAAGGCACTCTCCTTCTGGATCCTGTCATTGAGTTCCTTGATGTTTACACTTTCCATATTACTTTGTTTTTTACTATTTTTGCAATCAAACAATCTTAAAATGCGCTACAGGATCACCCTTTCCTATGACGGTTCGTCATTCTGCGGTTGGCAGATTCAAAACCAAGCAACCACCGTTCAGGAGTGTCTTCAGAATGCTCTTTCGACTCTCTTGAAGGAGGACATTGCCGTCACGGGTGCTGGAAGAACGGATTCAAAGGTCAACGCGATCAATTACGTTGCCCACTTCGAGGTCTCCAATCCAGACATTGACGCAAGCGCGATTGGCTACAAAATAAATGCCATTTTACCCGCCGGAATCAAGGTACATTCGATTGCGCTTTGCGATTCCGGATTCCATGCCAGATTCGACGCCACGCAGCGTGAGTACAAGTACTTTATCCACCGCCGCAGGGATCCCTTCATGCGGGAATATTCCTACCTCTACACCTTCCCTCTGGATGTCGAGAAGATGAACCGCGCTGCTCTGTCACTTCTGGGTAGGCACGACTTCAGTTGCTTTGAAAAAGTCGGCAGCGACAACAAGACCTCCATCTGCACCGTCACTCTGGCACGTTGGGAGGCATATTCCCCCGACCACGTCAGAATGATGGGCTACCCCGCTGAGGAAGGCGACTACCTCGTCTTCACCATCCGCGCCGACCGCTTTTTAAGGAATATGGTCCGTGCCGTCGTCGGTTCCCTTCTCGAGGTGGGCCGCGGCAAGCGCGACGAGTCCTGGCTCGCCACCCTCACCCAAGGCGGCTCCCGCTCCTGTGCCGGTGAATCCGTCCCCGGCCACGCCCTCTTCCTCACCAAGGTGGAATATTGATGTTCTATCGGAGTTCCTTAAATTCCAGAATATCCAGCATCGAGAACAGGATTCCGCCTATCGAAGCATTCCAGCTTTGATGGAAGTGTCCATAGTACCAATGACTAACCGGTTGATGATTCGTGGTCAGGGTATCATATATCAGCTCCATCACTTTCCTCTCCTTCGAGCAATCTTCCAGCAAGGTCGGTTCAGCCTGTGCCCACCCAGCCAGTCCAGCCTTGTCAATAAGTTCACAGAATGAAGGTGCCGTATGAGTCACAACGGATTTCACATCGGTGGTAAGCTAATACATTCTCCATCACCGTCTTAAGATTTGCGACATACGCACCAAAGCTCGACAGATTGAATCGAATGTACCTATAACCGCATTATCCAGAAGGTCATTCACCAATTGGCTATCCTCTCGCTGAATCACCTCCGAGTCCAACATATTCGCATAGTACATCTTGTGATCTTTCGAAAGCATATTCAACAAATCCGAGGCAATCCATTCCGCACCGGCTACTGTCTGGTCAAAAGTTGACGCATCCAGACTTATTGTATCGGGAATGGCATCGCTGGACAACGCCAAAGCGATGTATGCGTTTTCCAATATGAACTGCATATCCGCGGCATCCTTACGCGTCATCAAATGCCAGTCACACCAAGCATCCAGTTTAATCAGCCATTGACCGCTTAGTGAAGCCATTCTAAAGGCAAACCGACCTTCAACAACCACCTTGTCAGCATTCTTCATAACATCCGCAAAACACCGTACTGACATCACTGGATTGCCTTCAGGTGGCCAAGCGATCATTTCTTCCTGCGCGATGTCACCAAACGGAACTATGTCCACCTCATAACGAACATTCTCAATTCCACAATAATAGAATCTCTGTTTCTCAGGAGCCTTGACGAAGCCGTCTTTTATAAGAATCTCTGTCAGGCGTTCATATTCATTCCATTTCTCCAAAAGCACAGCCACATCCAAATCCATTGTGCGCCTTGGAGCACTTCCTGCTCTCAACAGTTTTAGGCTAAGGTCACGCGCTGCAGCACCGACAACATAAACCTCAGATCCAATTTCTTTGTAAGCATTTGTCAACGCTTCCAAGACACTCATCAGAAGGTCATTGCCAAGTTCTTCTCTTTTTAATGTATAGGTCATATTCAAATCAAAATTTTAATCCTATCCGCAGCTTCGGCACACCTGTCATCACTAATTGACAATAGATCCGCATAAACGACCAGTTTAGGAATATCATTCTCAACCCAGAATCTTCGGTAAACATAGATTTCACCTTCCGGATCCGGAATCATTCGTCCAGTAGAAATCAGACAATCAGCGGATTCATCAACATATATATCCCATCTTTGAGGACGAAGATATCCATCTATAAGAAAAGCAGCCGGCTCTCCGCCCCACCGAGCTTGAGATGGAAGCTGGATATCCGTCCAATGCTCCTTCACAGACTCCGCTAAAAATCGGAACCGGCATATCAAATGTTTCTTTTTCCGACCTTCGGAATATTCCCTAGCCCACCTGTCTATCAAGAATATGCGTTTCCGCAGAATACGTCCTTTAGATGTCTCGACCACAAAACCCTGCTCCACCAAATCCGACATCACACCTTGTACGGATCCAAGCGACAATCCAGTCTCCTTCACCATTTGTCTATATGTCTTGCTGATGTTTGCCTTGTCCTGCAACAGAAACAACACCAACCTCATTTCCGACTTCTGCATCATTGTTCTAATTTTTTACGGTGTTCAAAAATTTTGAACATCACAATATTTTTGAACACAACATCGCAAAAATATAACATTATCAATATATTTCCAAATATTTTAACAACAGCAATCAACAAGCAAGTAATCGAATCCGTCCCCGGCCACACCCTCTTCCTCACCAAGGTGGAATAATAATGAACGAGGTCTCGAAAATTTTGCGTACCTTTGTGGTTTAGTGGCGTGGAATGTGCAGTTGGCACGCTGGAAATTTTGTAAATAATAAAAACGTACGTGATAATTATGTTGTTCCAAGTTTTGCAGGCCGTGGGCCTGGATTCTGCGGTGGCCGAGATGGCCGAGGATATGGCACAGGGAGCCGCACCTGTAGCGGATCTTGCTCCACAGCAGGTTGAGCAGTCGTTCTCACTCATCGAGATGGCGACCAAGGGTGGCTGGCTGATGATCGTGCTGGCGCTTCTGTCGGTGATCGCCATCTACATATTCGGAAAGAAATGGTGGATGATCCACAAGGCGGGACAGGTTGACAAGAACTTTATGAGGGACATTCGCGACTATATTCACGAAGGGAAGGTAAAGTCTGCTGTATCGCTCTGCCAAAAGTATGATTCTCCTGTGGCGCGTCTCGTCGAGAAGGGAATCGAGCGCATCGGCAGGCCTCTCGCGGACATTCAGACATCCGTTGAGAATATGGGCAACGTCGAGATCGCAAGACTTGAAAAAGGGCTTCCGATGCTCGCCACCATCGCCGGTGGAGCGCCTATGATCGGATTCCTCGGAACAGTGCTTGGTATGGTTCAGGCGTTCTTCAATATGGCGAACGCGGGCAACAACATCGACATCACACTGCTTTCCAGCGGCATCTACACTGCCATGATCACCACCGTCGGCGGTCTTATCGTCGGAATCCTCGCCTACTTCGGCTACAACTATCTGGTCGCGCAGATCTCCAACCTGATGTTCATGATGGAGAACGCCACCATTGACTTTATGGACCTTCTGCACGAACCTGCAGGCAACGAGGAGGAGAAATAGTCAATGGCATTCAAGAGAACCACAAAGGTCTTGTCGGACACAGCGATGTCTTCGATGACTGACTTGGTGTTCCTGCTGCTGATCTTCTTCCTGATCACCTCGACACTGGTCAATCCGAACGCGCTGAAGCTCCTGCTCCCGAAGAGTACGGGGCAGGTTTCCGCCAAGCCTACCGTCACTGTCTCGATCAAGGATTGGGGCGATGACACCTACACCTACCATCTCAACGGGAGTGAGACCCCGGTACAGTACTCCGAATTGGAGGACGACCTTGTGGACTTGCTTCAGACAGAGGAGGATCCGACATTCTCGATCTATTCTGACGAGAGCGTGCCAATCAAGGAGGTCGTGTCGCTGATGAACATCGCGAAACGCAATCATTACAAGGTAATACTAGCGACACAGCCTGAATGATGAAACCGTACCTTCGTGACAGACAGAAGGAGGCAAAGGTCTCCACGGTGACCGGGATCGTTCTCACGGTCGTGGTTCACGTGCTTGCATGCCTGCTCTGCGTGTTCACGGGGATGAAGTACATCTACCCACCGCCACAGGAACAGACGTTCCTCGTAGATTTCAGCGAGGACGAGCCACAGCCGGTCAAGCGGCAGAACAGAGGCCGCCAGCCTCAGGCCGAGGAGATTGACAAGACCAAGCCGGTGGAACTAATCCAGAGAAGCGAGTCACCGCACAAATCAGATAAGGCGAACAAGACGGCAGAGGCAAAGCCTGACGATTTCGGGGATGTCGAGACCCCGGTACAAAAAGAGGAGATCAACAAGAACGCCCTCTTTCCAGGAATGAGCAAGAAGGACTCCTCGAACGCCCCTCACAGCGCCACTGATCCGAAAAACGAGTTCAAGGCCGGACAACCTAAGGGGAACACGGCCAGCGGCAAGTCCGAGGGTACGCCTAACGCGAGGCTTAAAGGGAGAAACACATTGGGAGCGATTCCAAGGCCGGCATATTCAGAGCAAGACTACGGTACTGTCGTGGTGGACATCTGGGTTGACAACTATGGAAACGTGACGAAAGCTGTTCCGGGAGGACAAGGGACGACCGTGAACAACTCCAAACTATGGGCTGCGGCAAGAGCAGCGGCCTTGCAAACACACTTCAACCAAAGCGCGGATGCGCCAGCGTTGCAACAGGGAACGATAACATACGTGTTTAAACTTCAATAATTTTATATTCAATTACTTATTTATTTTAATGGCGTGAGCCACAAACATTATGGAAGAAAATTTCAATGGTGGTGAGAACCACGAGGAGCGTAGGGATTACGCTGCAGAAGGACCAAAGACAGGTTATTCATCAGAAGGCAGGAAACTTAGGCCAAGAAAGAAGGTAGTTCCTGCCGCATCATCCTCCGCTGACGGAGAGTACAAGTCTTACGACAACAGCCACAGGAGCTACTCCAGCGACAATCGCAGCGGCTATGGCCAGCGTGGCGGTTATCAGAGCCGTGGAGGCAATGGAAGAGGTGGATATTCATCAGACCACCGAAGCGCTTACGGAGAACGTAGTGGTAGCTACGGGCAGCGTAGAAGTTACGGAGAAAACTCGGAAAACGGAGAAAGAAGAACATCATCCTACGGACGTTCGTCCTTCGGTGAGGGACGTCCATCTTACGGTCAAAGAAGGAGTTACGGAGAGAATAGTAGCTATGAGGGAAGCGAGAGGAGGTCATCCTATGGCCGTCCATCTTACGGACAGCGCAGAAGCTATGGCAGCAATTCCGAAGGAGAGGAAAGAAGATCATCCTACGGACAGAGCCGTCCATCATTCGGTGAGGGAAGACCATCTTATGGCCAAAGAAGAAGCTACGGCAGCCTTCAGGACGGAGGTGAAAGAAGGCCTTCATATTCAAGAAAACCTACTGCCGGACGCGGATTCGGGCCTAAACAGGGAGGATTCTCCGTTAGTAAAGGATCTGCCCATCCGGGGCCAAAAAAATTCGGACGCAAAAACGAGCCGCATTTCACAGAGACAGATGAGGCAGGAATCAACCAGATGCTCTCAAGAAAGCCGCAGATTGACGCTTCAATGTCTGACAATGATAACGTTCCGACACCAATCAAGGAAGAAATTCGTCTCAATAAGTTCATCGCAAATTCAGGTGTCTGTTCAAGACGCGAGGCTGACAACTTCATTCAGGCCGGAGTTGTGACAGTCAACGGTGAAGTTGTGACTGAACTTGGAACTAAGGTCAACGTCCTCAACGATGACATCCGTTTCAATGGAGAGAGACTTAAAGGTGAGGAAAAGGTGTACATCGTTATGAACAAGCCAAAGGGATTTGTCACCAGCGCAAGTGACCCACATGCAGAGAAGACAGTAATGGATCTTCTCAAGGGTTGCAAACTGCGCGTGTTCCCAGTCGGAAGGCTTGACAAGAACACCACTGGTGTGTTGATGTTCACAAACGATGGCGAGATTGCGGAGCAGCTCACACATCCTTCTTACAACAAAAAGAAAATCTATCAGGTAATCCTCGACAAACCGCTTGAGGAAGCAGACAAGGAGAAGATTCTCACAGAGGGTCTCAACCTCAACGATGGCAACATCAAGGCTGATGAGCTTGAGTACATTGACACTGAGGACCACAGAAGGCTCGGCATCGAGATTCACTCAGGCAAGAACAGGATCGTCAGAAGGATATTCGAATCCCTCGGCTACGATGTGAAGGCTCTTGACAGGGTTTACTTCGCTGGCCTCACCAAGAAGGGCCTCAAGAAGGGTGAGTGGAGATACCTCAGCGAGGGCGAGGTGAATGTCCTCAAGATGGGGGCCTATGTCTAGTCCAGAGAAACACACAGAACACAGAGCTGGATTTGTCAACATCATCGGGAATCCGAATGTTGGCAAATCCACGCTTATGAATGCCCTGGTCGGTGAGAAGCTGTCCATCGTCACAGCGAAAGCGCAGACCACAAGGCACAGGATCATGGGAATCGTCAACACCGACGACTGCCAGATTGTCTATTCGGACACTCCCGGTATGCTCAAGCCGAACTACCGCCTGCAGGAGGACATGATGAAGTTCGTGGACGCTGCCATCGGTGACGCGGACATCATCCTCTACGTGACGGACGTGGTTGAAAAGAGCGATAAGAACAGTGAATATATTCAAAAACTCCAAAAGCTGGATTGCCCGGTGGTGGTTGTAATCAACAAGATTGACATCAGCGAGCAGAAGAAAGTCACAGACCTGATCGCCTACTGGCAGGAACAACTCCCT
>DBKH01000071.1:0-199 GCA_002297815.1 Bacteroidales bacterium UBA755
GCCATAGTATTGTCGAAAGTGGACATGCGGAGAGGTTTGACGACATTCTTAGGCCATAGTGTTGTCGAAAGTGGACATGCGGAGAGGTTTGACGGCATTCTTAGGCCATAGTGTTATCGAAAGTGGACATGCGGAGAGGTTTGACGACATTTTAGGGCCAAAATGTTGTCGAAGGTGGCTGCGCGGAGAGGTTCAACGA
>DBKH01000071.1:314-39839 GCA_002297815.1 Bacteroidales bacterium UBA755
GGCCATAGTGTTGTCGAAAGTAGCTGCGCGGAGAGGTTCAACGACATTCTTTGGCCATAGTGATGTCGAAAGTGGCTGCGCGGAGAGGTTCAACGACATTCTTTGGCCATAGTGATGTCGAAAGTGGCTGCACGGAGGGAATGGACGACATTCTTAGGCTTTAGTGCCGTTGAATGTTGCGGAGTGGAAAGGAGGGAGATGTTAGATGTTATTGATGGGATTAAAGATGGTGGGAGATGAGTTCTGCGAAGTCTTGGATCTTGACGGTGTCTGGGGTGGACTCTGAGAAGGTTTTGAGGCAGAGAGGGCAGGCGGTGACGATGGTTTGTGGGTTGTTTACCAAGAGGTTAGAGACAGAGGACTCGGTAATCTTGGCACGGTCACGGGCGTCTAGGGTGAGGCTGCCTAGGCTGCCTCCGCAGCAGATGCTTTCATCGACTTCTTTGGCGGCTTTCACCAAAGTGGCGACTTTATCTAGAACTTCACGAGGCTCTTTGTAAACTCCACAGCCACGGCCAAGTTCGCATGGATCGTGATAGACGATGCGTTCGTTTCCGGTGGCGAGTTTCAACTTTCCGTTATCAGCCAGACGCTTGATGAACTGGGTGTAATGAAGGACCTCAACGCCTTCTAGGGCATATTCATCTTTAAATATTTTGTAACAGATTGGACAAGAAAGGACTAGGGTGCGGCAGCCGGAGGAGAGGATCATCTTGCGGTTGGCTGAGATGGTCTCGTGGGCGGCTTTGGTCTTGCCGGCAAGCAACAGGGGGCTGCCACAACATATTCCTCCTTCTCGGTCAGCGAAGGTGTAATTGACTCCAGCGGACTTGAAAACTTTTTCGATGGACTTGATGATTCTTGGAGTTAGGTGGGTCATGCAGCCAGCGAAGTACATTACTTCGGGGACGGTCTTCGGCTTTGTCGGCCCTTCGACAGGCTCTGGGACCGAAAGGGTTGGCCTAGTGACCGGGAGGGTTGGTTCTGGGACCGAGGTATGAGATGTCCCTTCGACAGGCTCAGGGACCGAAAGGGTTGGCCTAGTGACCGGGAGGGTTGGTTCTGGGACCGAGGTATGAGTGGTCACTTCGACAGGCTCAGGGACCGAAAGGGATGGCCTAGGGACCGAAAGGGATGGCTCAGGGACCGAAGAATGAGTGGTCGCTGAGCTTGTGGTTCGACAACGCTCACCAACCTTCGAAGCGACTGATTCTATCGGGCAATCGGCCATAAGGTACGAATAGTCATACGGCAGCGGGTTGTTGACCGTGGAGCGTTGAGCTCGTCTGAGTGCTGGGGCATCAACACCGACCGGACAAAGCGCATGGCATTTGTCGCACATCAGGCACTTTTCGGCAATGTCATTGATCTTCTTTTCGTTATGCCGACGAAGGAAACGGATGAAATAGACCGATGAATATTTCAGATTCTTCTTCTGGACGTTCATCGGGCAGGCGTCCAGGCACAAGCCGCAGCTGGAGCAGGCATAGATCTCCGCCTCAGCGACACCCTTGCGAGGATGACGGGGCTGAATGCCAGCGTTGCGCAGAAGAATCCACAAGACCTCTGTCAGGATGTGCATGTAGCGGCTGAACGGCATCGCAGCGAAGAATAGTCCCAGACATATTGAATAGGCCCACCAAACCGGCATGAAGAAGAGTTTGTCTCCGAATATCCAGTGCCACAGGTGGTTGACTGGGACTGTCAGGAAACTTCCACCGCTCAAGTCTGCGGTAAAGCTCTCGGCCAGAAGTCTCAACGGGAAGATCATCCAAAGGCTGTAAAGAGCCACTCGGTCGGCCAGAGATGGCTTCGTGGTGTGACGCATCCCCAACACAATGGATCGAAATCTTTTGAATATGGCCATTCCTACTCCAGTGAGAACATAGAGGAGGAAGAAGTCCATCAGGAAAAAGAAGAATGATCCCCGTAAGGTCACATGGCCGGGATTCATCCAGACAAAATACCGATAGAAAATCGGGTAGAAAAGTCCTCCATCCGTCCAGGCTAGATGCTTTGGCACGAACAGAGCCACCTCTATGTGACCGAGAACAATCAGCATGAACCATCCGAAGGCGATTGAGGAGTGCATGTAGCCGAGCAGGGGCTTGCGCTTCCAGATCTTCGTGTGGAAAAGACAGTCGCAGAACAGGTCCTTGATGTTCTTCAGGGCTACCTTCGGAGTGACAAGAGATTTCCAGAACCTTCGCCTGTCATCAGCCGGAATCTTGGCCAGCAGCCTGATCAGTCCCACGGTCAGCCAGATCAGCATGAAACTGATGCCGACCACGAACGGAATCACAAAGTTGCTGTAGCCAGACGGAATCCGGTCGATGACTTCCGGGGCCGCCTGAAGGGTCAATGAATATAATAGAGGGTTCATTTCGTTTCGTTGATTATCGGTAAACGTTATAAAGCAAGATGGTTAATGTCCGAGAAACATTTCTTATCAAGCGGAATAATAGTTGATGAGGATTTGGCATTTTTTTGAAAATTGATGTCTTTTTGAAGAAGGAATGTGATTGGAGGCACATGATTGATGAGAAAAGGCATATATTCAAAAAAGGTTGCCATTGGAGAGACAAGCTAGTTTTTAATGATTACTTAACAGCTATTCTTTAGCGTACACCTTGGCGATGGAAAGGATAAGGTGGCGGGTGTTGATGCCGCGCGGGCAGACCATCGAGCATTTTCCGCAGAGTTGGCAGGACTTCAAAAGGCCGAGTGCCTTGTCAGGGTGGCCGTTATGAAGTTCTTCGATGGCGGCACGGAGGCTTGTCGGAACGAACTGCCCGGCGGTGCAGACAGCGGTGCAGCTTCCGCAGGCCATGCACTTGCGCACATCCGGCTCAAGGGCGGCCAACTCTTCGAACTTCGCCCTGTCGAACAGGTCAAGATTTATTCTGGAACTTGGGACCAGACCAAAACCGAAATCTACCATCTCTCTCGAACCAAAGTCTTGTAATTCTTAGCGCCAGGGAATATGTTGGACAGGTACCTGTCAATCTCCACGACTGCCCCGCGGGCATCCGCAATGGTCTCCGGCAGGGTCTTAGGTCCAGTGGCCGCTCCGGCAAGGAACAGTCCCGGAAGCTGGCTGCGCTGTCCTGAGAGAATCGCGTCACGGACAGCGAAGAATCCGTCCTCCTCAACAGGCATCTCCAGCAACTCCCCTACCCTCTTTCCGGAGGCCGACGGCCTCATTCCGGCCATCAGCACGAGGAGGTCAAGGGTGACTTTCAGAGGTTTACCGGCCACAGTGTCCTCTGCCTTGACGAGGAGGCTTCCGTCCACGTTCTCGGAAACCTCAGCGACACGTCCGCGGATGAACCTCACGCCAAAGTCTTTCTGGGCGCTGAGGTAGAGATCCTCGTAGTGGCGGCCGAACATTCGCAGATCCATGTAGAAGCAGTAGACCTGCGCGTCAGGGAAAGCCTGTTTCATCTCGCAGGCCTGCTTCACGGCTGTGGCGCAGCAAACTTTCGAGCAGGAGCGGCAGCCGGACTTCTCGTCACGGGAGCCGACACAGTGCACGAAACCGATCTTCTTCGGATTGTCAATCCGCACATCGGAACCCGAACCGAACCACGCCTCCAAATCAGCGTTGGTTATCACATGGTCATAGATTCCATAGCCATATTCCTCTTTCTTTTCGGCCTTGAACAAGTCGAATCCGCTAGCCACCAGCACAGCGTCAGCCAGCACGGTGATACCGTTGGAAAGGATGACATTGTAGGACTTCTCCAATCTGTTGATGGACTGCACTTCAGTGTCAGTGAAGCACTTGACTCCGTCCATCTTTCCGAGCAGCCCGTCAAGGGCAGCCGAGGCCGAAGCCCCGTCCGGAAACAGTCTGTCCCATGAGGCTAGATGTCCGCCCAGAGTAGATGCCCGCTCAATCAGAATGACATTGTAGCCCAGTCTCTGGAGACCGGAGGCCGCCTCAAGGCCGGCAGGGCCTCCACCTATGATTAGTACATTATTTTTCATGACTTCATCTCTTTCAATTCACAACTAAAATGGTTGCCATTGGAATATTCATAAATAAATCTATTTCAGGCAAGTGCAGGGGCCGGGGCGGCCGATGTCCTTGCCGTTCTTGCCGAGGAACTTGCGGGCGGGGTCATATTCAATGCCCATCTTGTCAAGGAGCGGCTCGACGCTGACCTGGTGGGTCTGGAGTCCAAGGTCCCAAGGGTCGTAGCCGAGCACGAGGCCAGCCACTTCCTCGTAGGTGAAGACCGGGATTCCGTGCCCCTGCTCTCCGTATGTCTTGCCGGTCGATTCTGCGATCACATATTGCCATCTGTCAAGGAAATACGGGCATCCGGGGCAGTTGGTGATGATCATGTCCGGGTGGAACGGTTCCATACTCTCGAACTTCTTGTGGGTGTTGGAGATGGAGTAGCTTCTGTTGCCCTTTATGAGGTACTGGCGGAAGCCGAAGCCGCAGCAGTGTCGGCGCTCCGGATAGTCCACGATCTCGCCGCCCCACGCCTCGACCATTCCGACGAGGACGTAAGGATATTCAGCGCCCCCGACTCCCTTTGAAGGGAACATCTTCGAATAGTGGCAGCCGATGTGCTCCACCACACGGAGCGGGCGGCCGGTGTGAATATTCACGAGCTTATGCTTCGCCTGGGCCGCGATGAGGTTGCGGTACTTGTAGATGAGGTCGCTGGCGTGCACAAGGAATTTCGGCTTGCTGAACTCCAGTTTGCAGGACTTCCAAAGATTCTCACGCACCTTCGCCTCCAGTTCAGGGTACTCCCGCCAAGTCTCCATCGTCTCGCAGTAGAGGCCGAAAGAGGTGATGCAGGAGCAGACGTAGTTCTCGTAGCCGTTCTTCGTCATGAGTGCGAACTGGCGCGCGATGATCGTCATCACGGTCTCTTGCGGGATGGTGTCTGAGTGGTAGGCGATGCCACCACAAGTGGTGTGATGCTCAGTCTCGAATATATCCTTGCCTAGTTCCTGCCTTGTTATCCTCAGGAAAGTCGCCTCCGACGCAGGAAAGAAACTCTGCCTGATGCAGCTGCGGACGTAGAAATAGTGATCGTCCGGAATCTCTTTCTGGTAGTCTGACCAGATTTTCTGTTTGCCTTCGTAGATCATTGAGGGCTATTGGTTTAAGTGTTTCGGATCACTGTCCGTGTAGATTTTCGCTATGAACTCGTCCTCGGTAAGACCCATCTCCGCGGCCTTTTTCAGACCAGCCTCTCGAACTTTCTCCATCCTTTCGGTGGCTCCGGTCTCGTCAAAGATCCTTTTGAGCTGGTCACGGTCCTCCTGTGGGATGCGACGCATCGCTCCTGGGCCTTCTCCGTCCAGATTGGCACCGAGCCTTTCGAACACATCGTCCAGATGTTTTTCTTCCCATTCCCAGACCTTTCCGGCCTCCGGGTGCCCGGCATAGTCAAAGCGACGTGGATAGACGCAGTAGCCGTAGTCCAACACGTTGGCGCACAAGTCCTTGGTCAAAAGGAACTGCTGACGGCCTTTCTCCGACTCGATGAAATAGCCAAGTTCGATGGAAAGGTTGCGCAAAGCCATGATGATGAGTCCCGGAGCGTTCTTCCGAGGACATCTTGTCACGCAGCTCATACACTCTCCGCAGTACCAGATCGTGTCGCTTTTGAGCAGTTTCTCGATCTCGTTCTCATCCTTGCTCTGGACGATGTCCACAATCCTTCTCGGATCGTAACGATAGAACTCCGCCGCCGGGCAGATGGCCGTGCACGTGCCGCAGTTGATGCATGCGTTAAGGCCTTCCTTCAGGCGATAGTCCTTCATCAGGAGGTCATACAGTCTGCCCATCGCCTTTCTTTTTAGTCGGGTATTTCTTCGCGAGTCCCTCAAGGTCGGACTTCGGGTTCATGTTCCTTTCCATCCTCGCCAACGTCTTGACAAATGCCTCCAGGTCCTCACGCGGGATATCACCGACAATCGTGGCGACCGCCTCAAGCGAAAGTTCCGTCACCTTGTCCTTAATTCTCCGGGAATATGGCGTGACCTCGATGAGGTTCTGCCTCCTGTCCTTAGGGTTGCTGACCCTGCGGACCAGTTTCCTATTCTCCAGTCCGTCAATCAGTTTAACGATGGAGTTCTTGTCCCTCATCGTGATGTCAGCGATCTGCTGCTGGGTCAGCACACCCTCGTCCCAGAGCGTGTCCATCACCAGAAACTGCTCCGGAGTCAGGTTGAACCCGCCCCTTTGGAACACCTCCGACATGCACTGCTTAACGCTGTTGTGCGCGATGTTAAGAAACATCAGTATCTGCTTTTCCAGTACCATATCTTATAGTAAGACCTTTTACTCTTTTTGCAAAGGTAACATAAAAAGACGATTTGGCAACAAGTTCAATGAATATAATCACAAAGAATGAGGCCATGAAACCATATCAGAAGTCTTTGGTAACGAAAATGGGCGAAATTGTCACCCAAGAGGGGCACGCTGAGGTTTTGAGCAACGTTTTTAGTCAAAAACGATCCACTCGCAGTAGTTATGCACCACGACAAGAGCAATATTACAGAAAAATGATGCTTTGGCACAACGCTCCTACTTCCATTTAAGAATATTTTTGGACAGATGAAAATTTAAGGCGAACTTTGACAGTCAATACTATGTGAGTGTTGTCCATTAATTGAAAATCTTTCTTATATTTGCAGTGCTGAACAATCAGCGCGACATATAGAAAGTGTTTTCACGGTCTTTCTAAGGAAATGTGGTAGTTTTCAAAGAAGAAAAGGCAATGGACAACACTCATTCTTCTTTTAGAATATGTGATAAGTGGATTTACGTCCCCTTATTTATCATATCTACTTGAGTGTGGAGTATTGCACGTCTTGTCTTCTTCAAGGTTCTACCACAACCTCCTTAGGGACAGATGGAATCAACTCCACACTTTCTTTATATAAATTTTCCAGAATTTGGAGCTGGACTGGGCAACTGTAAATAATTCTATCGATATGAGACATACTAAAACGAAGTCTACTTTTCGTTTCATTTTTGCTTTTCTGCTCATCACGATGATATCTTGTAGATGTTTTGGGCAACATTACGGACAGAATTTGAACTTCACAGCATTTGACACCAAGGGACCTATGGGAAAATGTCTATTTCCAATCAACGAAAAGGGTGAAGATGAAATAAAAGAAGTCATTCTATTTCCAGGAAAAACGGCAGACGAGATTTCAGAGCAAGTAAAAAAGTGGGCCTATGAAATAAAAGACACCTACAATCTTAAGATAGATGATAAAGATCGATATATGGGTGTAGATCTCGTAGCTTTTAGGGGTAGTGTTAAATTAGGCTTGAGTGTTTTGAGCATAGACTATGCATTTGCCCACATAGGAGACTTTGCAAGATATGCATCTGAAATAAAGTTTTGTTGTCGGGTGGAAAGGTTGTTATACCAAAAAGAAAACAAGCGGAAGTTGATGCCTATAATGAGCAAATCCGACTCGAAGAAGAAACCTATCAATTAGAATATAATGTATTTGCCAATATGATAAATGACCTAAAAGGCATATTTACCAATAGCTACGATTTTTAAAAGACAGTATCACCATAAAACGATCTTGGAAGGTTGGTTCTTCATCTTCGTATTCATACATCCATGCGTGGGTGGCAACGGACATATCGCTCGGTTCATTACGAATGCAATGCTTCTCGGATAATAACACCGGATATATGGCAGATATTGAGAAAGTGAGCAGACAAAGAGCACTCTCTCAATTAGCAAAGATTGTATTCTGTTGAAGCCAGCTATATTATCCTTTCCTCAAGGGAACGAATATGGGTGAGAATGTTGCCGAAAAGGGATGGGCGGAGGTCTTGGGAAACGAATTTAAGCTAAAGTGTTGCTGAAAAGAGATAAGCGGAGGTCTTGGGGAACGAATTTGAGCAAAAGTGTTGCAGGATAGGTCATTGTGTCCCTCTTCGGCAACGAAAAGATGGGATATTGTCGCCAGAGAGTCGCCTTTACAGATTAGGTGAACGGTACGCTTTGATGCTTCGACAAGCTCAACAACCACAGGGTCAGTGACAGGCTACCTGAACTTCTTGTCCTCTTCGAGCATGCCGAGGTAGGAGTTGTAACGCTCGGCGGAGATTTGGCCGGCATCGACGGCCTGTTTTACGGCGCAGCCGGGCTCGTGGGTGTGGGTGCAGGGGGTAAAACGGCAATTGCGGGAGAATTTCAGCATTTCGGGAAAGTAGAGGGCGATCTCCTCTTTCTCAAGATGTACCAGGCCGAAGCCTCTTAGGCCGGGAGAGTCAATGATGAAGCCACCGGATGCCAACGGGTACATCTCGTACAAGGATGTTGTGTGACGGCCTTGAAGGTGGGCGAGGGATATGTTGCCGACCTTCGGGTTTAGGGAGGGATCCAAGGCCTTGATTATGGAGGACTTCCCTACTCCGGACTCTCCAGAGAAAAGACAGATGTGGCCGTCCTCAAGACCTCCGATGGCTGCCTTCAACTCATCAATACCCTCACCAGTCAAAGCGGAGGTCTCTATCACTCGATAGCCGGCACTTTCGTAGATGCGATGAAAATCAACAAGTTGCTCAGGAAATTCTTTTCTGAATATGTCAACCTTGTTCAGGACGATGGTGGCCGGGATGCCATAGACCTCGCAAGTCACCAGCAGCCTGTCCAAAAACGGTAGCTTGATCTCCGGGAAGAAAAGCGTCACGACGATGAAAGCCCTGTCCAGATTGGCTGCAATCACGTGAGACTGCCTCGAAAGGTTGGTCGAGCGGCGAATCACATAGTTCTTACGGTCCAGAACCTCGACGATCGATGCGGGATGAGTGGCGGTTGGTTCTTCTGAATATTCATAAGTCACCCGGTCGCCCACTGCCACGGGATTTGTCGCCTCACTGCCTTTCAGGCGCACCTTGCCTTTTAGCACCGCTGGAAAAGGCTGCCACTCTGGCAACCTCGAAAGCAGGAAATGGCTTCCCGCGTTTTTGACCACTGTCGCTTGTCCTTTCATATTCAGTGACAAAGATAGTCAATTTTTCGAGAAATGGCAGACCTGTCGCTTCGACAGGCTCAGCGACCGATAGAGTTCTGCTCCTAAGGCAATGCGGTCTCATAGTCAGCGGCCAAAGAATATTCATTCCTGAATTTTTGTAACGTGAAAAATTCAGGAATGAATATTCTTTGTCCCGTCAATTACCTAAAGTATCACTCATGCGTGGCGAAACGCCGCTCGGCGAGGGCCTCGTACTTGGTGCCGGGGCGTCCGTAGTTGGCGTACGGGTAGATGGAGATGCCACCGCGCGGGGTGAAGAGGCCGGTAACCTCTATGTACTTGGGATCCATTAGCTTGATGAGATCCTTCATGATCTTGTTAACACAATCCTCATGGAAATCTCCGTGATTGCGGAAACTGAACAAGTACAGTTTCAAGCTCTTGCTCTCGACCATCCGAACGTCAGGAATATAACTGATCCTGATCTCAGCAAAGTCTGGCTGTCCCGTGATTGGACACAGGCTCGTGAACTCCGGGCAGTTGAACCTCACCCAATAGTCATTGCCCTGATGCTTGTTGACGAATGTCTCCAGAACCTCCGGAGCGTAGTCACTTTTATATTCAGTCTTCTTTCCGAGGGACTGAAGGCCCTCCAATTCTCTTCCTTCCGCCATAATATTCAGCCAAAATACCTGTTGACAGGGTTATATTTCATTAACTTTAAATGGATTATAGGATATGTTCTGATCGTAGGTGTCAATCCCTTCATGCGCCTTGACTTTGCGCACAACCCAAGAGGTGACAGGCAGGATGATGATCTCGTACAAGGTTTTCGCCACGACCTGAGTGAACATCAGACTGATTACTGCCTTAAATGGAAGCAAACCTCCGAACGCTATCGGAAAAAAGATCAAGGAATCTGTCGCCTCTCCCCCGATGGTGGAGATGATGGCCCTCCAGCCAAAGCCTTTACCTTTGGTCGCCACCTTCATCTTGGACATTATCCACGCATTGACTGTTGAGCCTGCGATAAAGGCCAGGAGTGAGCCGACCATTGACCTTGGAACTAACCCGAAAAGGGAGTTGAAGCTCTCTGCGGCTGCGTAACTGTCCTCGAACATCGGTTTAGGCAACTTCGTTACGATGAACGAGGCGATGGACACAAAGAGGCACATCGCGAAGCCGATCCAGATTGTCAGACGAGCCTTTTTGTAGCCATAAACCTCTGTAAGGCAATCGTTAAGGATGTAAGAGATCGGAAACAGAAGTACCGCTCCGGTCAGTTGCACGGGAAGAGGTCCGACTTGCCAGAGTCTTGGGATGAAGATGTTGGAAACTACCAGACACACGCAGAATGTCACTGACATCCACACGTAGGTAACAGACAGCGTCTCACGCTGTTGATTTGTTGAATTTGACATTGTCTTTCTTGTTTTTAACGTGGTTTCAAGAACACAGGGCCATTCCTTTGTCAGAGGGCCGGACCCTTTTGCGACTGCAAAGATACAAATATTCCACATAAAATTCCTATCTTTACGACTTTAAAAATCGACAAACAATGCTGACACAGGAAACTATTGACGCTGCCGTCAAAAATCTTTTCAATGAAATAAAGTTTACGGACAAGCCTTCCGGGCTTTACGATCCTCTAAGATACATGATAAAGATTGGGGGAAAACGGATTCGCCCAACACTGTGTCTGACGGCATATTCACTCTACAAGAACGAGTTGACTCCGGAGATTCTGGAGCCTGCCGCAGGAATAGAAGTGTTCCACAGTTTTACCCTCATCCACGATGACATCATGGACAAGTCTCCTCTTCGTCGAGGTGTGGACACGGTATGGAAAAAATGGGACCCAGACACTGCAATCCTTTCCGGAGATGTGATGTGCATCGACAGCTATGCAAGGATAGCAAAGGCTCCGCAAGCCGTTGTCAGAGATGTCCTTGACCTCTTCACAAAGACTTCAGCGGAAGTGTGCGAAGGTCAGCAGTATGACATGGATTTCGAGCGCATTCAGACAGTACCGATGGAGGATTACATGAGCATGATAGGTCTGAAAACCAGCGTCTTGATTGCCTGCGCTGCGAAGATGGGCGCAATCATTGCGGGAGCGCCTGAACTGGATTGCAACTGTCTCTACAACTATGGCTACAATCTAGGATTGGCCTTTCAGGTGGCCGATGATTATCTTGACGCGTTCGGTGACGTAAAGGTCTTCGGGAAACCAATCGGAGGAGACATCCTCAACGGAAAGAAAAGCTGGCTAACAGTTAGGGCTTTCGAGAAGGCCGATGAGACCTTAAAGTCTAGACTTCTTGACGCGATGTCCATGAAGACAGAGACCGAAGAGGAAAAATCGACGAAAATAGGCAGGGTTAAGGACATCTACAATACCCTAAAGGTAAGCGAAGACGCCCAAAAGGAGATTATCGAATTGACCGAGAAAGCTCTTGGCTGTGTTACAGACCTTTACGAAGAAGAGAGGTTGCAAGTCCTCAGGAATTTCGCTGACATCCTCATTGGACGCACGAAGTAAGCAGCAAGCCGTGGCAGACAACCAATTGAATTTCAGACAATAAAGCAATGTCCTGATGTCGTTTTCGACACCAGGACATCTTTTATTTTATTAATAACCAAAGCGTTAAGTGTCACGCTTTCTTTAGTTGTTCACCGGACGGAGAACGAACCTGAACTCACGTTCTGCGGCTGGAACCATGTAGTTATCCAATGGGAGTGTGCCCCATGAGTTAATTCCTCCGACACCCATCTGAATGAGGTCGAAGTTGACGTAGGTGGTACCGTTCGATCGATCGTTCTCATGAGCCTTAGCCTTGAGGTTCAGAGAGTGACGAGCCACTCCGTTCTGGGTGTTGGTCTTGTTGGCACGCTCAGGGGTACCGTTTTCCAGACAATCCAGATCCTTCATGGAGAATGGAAGGGCAGAAGCGGAGAACTTACCCTCAGCGGAAATCTCAAGACCTGCTCCGTCTGGATCCAAGACACGGAAATAGCTCAGTTCAGTCTTGGTACCAGATTCCTGAGTACGCACGTAGCCATAGTGGTACTGCTCATTGACGCTCTGGGTGTAGTGTCCGATGACAGCAGACGAGTTTCTGTCGGAATAGTTCTCCCAAGGGCCCTTGCCATAGAAATCGACTGTTGAGAAGCGGCCTGGCATCGCGAATTTCATTCCAAAGCGCATGAGGGAAGGGGTCTTGGACAGATTGCCAGCATCTTTCATCGACTCAGTCACCTTGATGGTTCCGTCAGGGAAGATCTCGTAAAACATCTTAATTGTAGCAGCGCCACCGGCAATAGGTTCATATTCAGCAGACAACGACATCAAACCTACGCCATCGGTTGCCTTATCCACAATCAATGAGCCAACCTTAAGTTTGTAGGCCGGGTAACGCCAGGTATTGTACATCTCGCGGATCTTGCCGGAGCCCATATCGTTCTCAGTCGGGGCACGGGCGAACTCTGGAGTCAAAGGTTCGGAAAGCATTTGGACACCATTAACAGTGTAACTGGAAAGAAATCCGGTAGTCTTGTCGAATGTCGCTGTCCAATCGGCAATCCTTTCAGCTGTGGTGCCTGCAAAAGCGAAAGAGCCGGAGAAATCATAATCATCGGCAGTTTCACTTTGAGCCAAGGTCTTGCCGCTGACCAAAGCGGAACCTGCCCTAAACACAGAGCCCGATCTCTTTTTCAACTCAAACTGCTCATAAGAAACCTCAGTACCGGCAGGAAGCAATCCATCTGCGGTCTTAAGGACATAGGAAATGTTAAGGAATATGTCAGCGTCTGTCTCAGGAAGAGAACCGATTGGCACGTCCACGGTGACAGTTTTCTGAGGAGCGATGTCCAGATTCTCAACAATGCCTGAGGAGACTGCAAAGCCGTCAACAGTAACGTTCCAAAGCATCCGGTATTGGCTCAAATCCTTGAAGAAGTGCTCATTGTAGATGCTCACTTTTCCCTGCCCGGCAAGTGACGTAAGAATATTCCTGTGTTGGTAACGGACTTCATAAGCATGTGGATGCAGGGTTCTGTCAGCGGCAATCACACCGTTGCAGTTAAACGACCCGTCCGAAGGGTCATATTCATTGAAATCGCCTCCGAAAGCGAAGATGTGGTCGGTGCCACTGTCCTTTGAAGGCCAACGTAGAGCCTGATCAACGAAATCCCAAATGAAACCTCCTTGATAGGTCGGGTACTTACGAATAAGGTCCCAATACTCTTTGAAATTTCCCATCGAATTTCCCATAGCGTGGGCATATTCACACTGGATCAGAGGCTTGCCGCTGTTGCTGTTAATGATAGTAATGCACTCCTCCGGAGATATGTACATCGGGCAGATGATGTCAGTACCTTCGCCCATCTCCGCTCTTTCATACTGGACAGGCCTTGATGGGTCATTCTCCTTCATCCAATTGTAGCAAGCCATGAAGTTCTCTCCGAAACCGGCCTCGTTGCCAAGGCTCCAGATGATTACGGACGGATGGTTGAAGTCCCTGCGGAGCATCCTCTGGTCACGAATCAGATGAGCGGCCTTGAAATCAGCTCTGTGAGCTAAAGACTCTTTTCCGTAGCCCATTCCGTGGGACTCAATGTTGCCTTCGTCAACAACGTAGAGGCCGTACTTGTCACAGAGAGCGTACCAGCGAGGATCATCCGGGTAGTGACAGGTGCGCACCGCGTTCATATTCAGTTCTTTCATGATGCGGATGTCCCTGATCATATCCTCTTCTGAAACCACATAGCCCTTGTCGGCGTTCATCTCGTGGCGGTCCGCACCCTTGATGAGAACAGGCTGGCCGTTGACAAGCAACTGGCCCTTCTTGATCTCCACAGTGCGGAATCCGAAATCAATCGATGTGCTTTCCACAACGTCCTTTTTGTCAGAGGCGGTCACTTTCAATGTGTAAAGGTTCGGAATCTCCGCGCTCCAAAGTGACGGGTTCGGGACGTTTCCGTTCAGGACCGCCACGCCTTTGACTGGAGAAGCCTCTCGGTAGGCCACCTGATTTCCGTTCTTGTCAATAACGGTGACACGTACGTTCCTCACCCCTTTTGTGACCTTAGCTTTGACTGTGAAGTTTCCGTCCTTGCCTGCGATGACGTTCACATCCTCGATGCGATCCTTCTCACGAGTATAGACATAGACTCCGCGGGCGATTCCACTTAGTCTCCAGAAGTCCTGGTCCTCAAGATAGGAGCCGTCGCACCAGCGGAATATCTCAAGGGCGATGAGGTTCTCTCCAGCCTTGACGTACTTAGTGAGGTCGAAACGTGCCTCAAGCTTGCTGTCCTCGCTGTAGCCGACCATCTTTCCATTAACCCAGACGCGTACGTTGGACGTGGCCGAGCCGATGCAGAGGCAGATCTGCTTCCCGATCCAAGACTTGTCAACATTGAATGTACGACGGTACTGGCCAACATAATTGTGCTCGGTTGCTGGATAAGGTGGATTGTTCTGGTAGTGTCCTCTCCACGCGTAGCCGACATTCACATAAACCGGATCTTTGTACCCGTTCAGTTCCCACATTCCCGGAACCGGAATCGTGCCCCACACGGAATCATTGTAGTCCACGGCCTCGAAGCCCTTGGTCCGGCCTTCAATGGTCTCGTTCCACTTGAACTTCCAGACTCCGTTCAGTGACAGAGTTTTCTGCTGGTCTGTCACAAATGTGGCCGCCATCGGCAAACGATTCTCCTCGAACACGTTAGGATCCTGCCACGGTTCCATCTTGTTGTTTTTCTCCGCCAATAGCGGGGTCGCGGCCAGAGCAGCCGCAAGAATCAGTAGTAACTTTTTCATATCAAACGCATTGCTTTCATCAATCATGTTGTCTTTGTAAAACATTGGCACATTACAAGCCAATAGATTTCAAAGATACGGAATTATTTTGACTCCAGCATTATTGCGGATTCAATTTGTCCTTATCTAATTGCATTATCTGACCTTTACCGAATTCAGCTTTACCCAGCCACCAGCAGTCCCAGTGTCAACCGCAAGCCGAATCCCTGGCCTGTCATCCTCCAATGTGTCAACAATAGCCACGCCCCAGGTGTAATCTCCCACAGGGACACCGTCTATTTTCACATTGAACAGATAGTCCACATCATTCCCCTTCAGGAACGTACCTGGATCGGATTGCGAATCCACGAACACCCTTAATGGCTGGTCTTCAACATCCAGCAAAGCGAAAGCGACACGATACTTTCCTCCCCAACGCTTGTTTGAATTCGGGAATATTCCTGACGCAAGGTTTTCCCAACGATGCCCGATGCTGACCAACGATCCGTTTCTGACTTTCACAGGCAACGAGACAATCTCCGGACAAAGCCTATACCCTCCATTACGAACAAAAGCCTCGACCAGATCCGGGGCTTTGGAGAGCCACCGCTGCGCCTCAAGAGGTCTTCGCAGATCCAGCGTGTTGAAATGATAATCTATGGCATCCTTGTACGTAGCCTCAAAGACCTGTCGCCAATTCTTGAAATGATATTTGGGATCATCAAAGCCAAGACTGTCTGAATCGTCACCCTTCCAATAGCATGATTCTCCTATCAAAAGGGTTCCGGGATAAAGGCTTGACACCGTGGCTTTCTCTTTATCGGTAAACCATTTGCTTCCCAATCCGTCCCGACGGAAAGCATAACCGTCGCGATCCACGGCAATGTCCTTCTCAGAATCGAAGCCAAAACCGCTGCACACCGGCATGACAAGGGGAACGCGCTTGAATCGACGGCCATAAAGATTTGTAAACCATGCAAGCACCTCATCCTTGTCACCTTTGTCTGTGATGTTCAGATGATGGCACTCTCCCCACCAGCCAGCATTGACTCCATCAACAAAGTCAACGATGTCCGGGTTGTCATATTCCTCAGCAAATGCGGTCACGAAGTCAGCCAGTTTCTCTCTGAACACGGGATCATCAATGTACGGAGTCCAGAGACCATCCACGATGCGTCCTTTCGCTCCTGCCTTCCTGACATAGTCGGGAGTGGCTTGCCTAAGATTGTCCTTGCTGTCGTAATAGATTCTGAACGCAAGTCTGAGTCCACGATCCAAGGCTCCTTTAATGAGTTTCCGGTAATTCTCGTCATACTTCCATGCATAATGCCCTTCCTCTGGTTCCATGTCAGACCAACGCCAACGCACATAAAAGAACGAGGCGTAAGGGACAAAGTCATCCAAGGCTTTCCAATAGCTGTCAGCTTCGGCCACCTCTCCGTCAGCGTCGTCGTAGAGCCCCCAGCCACAGCATGGATTTCGAAGTACAGACACAGTGTCAGCGGTCAATGAAACCTCAAC
This sequence comes from Bacteroidales bacterium UBA755, assembly GCA_002297815.1. Taxonomy (GTDB): domain Bacteria; phylum Bacteroidota; class Bacteroidia; order Bacteroidales; family UBA932; genus Cryptobacteroides. Next base: position 16,627 of record DBKH01000071.1, read on the forward strand.
ATTGCCTTTAATGGAGAAAACCGATGGTTTACTGTCACAACCGACAAAGGGAATGACCACGATGACGGCCAATAAAATATTCTTTATCAGACTCATTTGCTCTTGGTTTGTTTCGGGACTCCATTTTTCATACACGACACAAGTTCCGGGAGATATTTCTCATACACGTCCGATGGGCAGGCCTTGTGACGGGTACAGATTCCGGCCGCCATGCCGATGACCTCTCCGGCCATTCCCAATGTGGCCATTACGCGGACCGTACCTAATGCAACGTGAGACACGCTCATATTTCTTCCTCCGATGAACAGGTTATCGAAGTCCTTTGAATACAAGACTCTGTAAGGTACATGATAAGGTCTTATCCAAGTGCTCTTGTCTGTGTTGTGACAGTACGATTGCCATTCCCAGCCAGGAAAATGCAGACTGTTGTCAGGACGGGCATAATGCAGGTCAAGCGTCCAGGTCGTCGTGAAAGAAGCGTCAGGGTACTCGACCTGGTTCCTTATGTCATTTTCGGTCAAGACAAAATCACCCATAATGCGCCTTGATTCCCTCTTTTGAAGAATATGGGCGACATCACACAGTTCCAGATTCTTGTAGTCTGAACGATTGTTCTTTAGCCAAGCCCAGTTCCCGAATATGGCTCTCAGCATATTGTCACGGACCAACTCCGGCTCAAGGGCGTTGTCTATCTCAAATCCCGTCTCCCATGTCCACTCATAATGCTTCACCGGCACGTTGTACTGTTCCGAGCATTGGATCGCCCAAGGAATGTCTGACGGGGATGGAAAGGATGAAGGCGACTTGGTTTCCCTTGACGACCAATTCAATGTTCCGCCAAGTTTCTTCTGATCCCCCACCTCCGGTGCGGATGGCTCCCCGGCGAATGATCTGGGTTCCCGCCCGATGTGATAATCAGCTCCGAGAAGATAGCCCACTTCTCCATCTCCCGTACAATCAGCGAAATAAGCACCTTTGAAGACATATTCCTTCTGAGTCAGAAGATCCTTGCCGGTCACTGATGTCACCGTTCCGTTTTCCGAATCAGTGGCGAACACATGAATATTATGGAACACCCTCACGTTTCCGTCCCTCATCAACTCATCGCGCAGGTCCGCCAACTCATCACGGCTCTTTGTCACAATCGCCGATCCGTTGCCGTTGCCCACCCTCTCAATGTTGTAAGCCTGATGATAGGCCTCCGGGATGCCGTTAAGTTCCCGGACTACACGTCCGATGTTCGGGTACAGGTTATAGCACATCAAACCCGACATCGTGACTCCAAGCCAATTGTTGCCCCCGAGTCTCGGCAGGTTGTCAACCAGAACGACATTCAATCCATACCTCGCGGCTGACAAGGCCGTAGCGCATCCGGCTATGCCTCCGCCCACAACCACAAGATCCGCGTCTTGGATTTCCTCCGGTTCAGTGAGTCCGTGCTTCTCGTTCCGGAACTTTCTCAAAGCGTCAAAGTCAGATGGAGGGACGGATTTCTTCTTCGAGAAATACACCGCGTCGACACGGCCGTTGAACCCCGTGAGGTCATGCAGCGCCACATGTGTCTTTTCAGTCAACTCGGCACGCCCGGCGTACTGCCATTCCCACCGGTCACCTTCAACGCCAAGATTCACAGGCAGAGTCTTGCCATTGATTATCACATTGAACGCACCAGGACCGTTCCCGTTGTACCAAGGAGATGTCCAATTGTATGTACTCACATACACGTGATAGTTCCCGGGCTCTTCTACCTCGATGTCCGTAAAAGCGTCCGCGACTGGAAACCCAAGTCCATGGGCATTCAGGTAGGAAGACCCGATCTTGTTGAAAGCCTGATGGTCTACGACCCATCCGCCTCTATGGCCGAAACTTTCGGCCTCGACCAAGATCTGAGCATTTATGGCCAAGGCGGAAAGCAACGGCATGACTGACGTCAATACTGTTTTCAAATATCCCATCTTACAACAAGACTAATAGCCAGGATTGTTAGGTTTCATATTCTCGTTGAGTTGGAGGTCAGTTGTCGGAATAGGCCACAGGTACTGCCTGTCGTTCCAGTTTCTTTCCGACAAAGCCATGATCTTGCCCTGTTTCTCAAGTTCAGTGAAATCAGGAAGTCCGTTCTCGTCAATGATCGGGGTAAATGCCCAGAACCAGTCCTTCATATATTCCTCAGACTTTGACATCGGGTATCTCATGCCATAATTCTTCCTATTGAGAGAGACGGAAGCCAGTTTCCAACGAACCAGGTCCATATAACGGAGCCCTTCCATAGCGAATTCCATCCTTCGCTCAGTCCTTACAATCCGACGTAACTCAGTCTGATCCTTGGTTGTGACAGCAGGATATTTGTCGGTCATGTCCTTTGTGACTTTATATGCCCTGGACCTCACCGTGTTGATGGCGTCGAGCACACTCTGGTCGATGTCTCCCAGCTCAATCTTCGCCTCGGCGTAGGTTAGGTACATCTCAGCGAACCTGATGATGATGTAGTCGTTGGCCGCAAGGAATTTTTTCCATGTCTCATCGACTTTCTTTCTCCAGATTAGTCCGTTGAACGAAGCATACTGCTGGGAAATCCTCGAATCCTTGTTCTTCGTGTCATACTTGCCGGTGTCATAATTGTACAGATCCTCGGCAAGCGGTGAAGGATTGTACTCTATCCCAAGATAGTTTGATCCGAACCTGACGATGGTTGCCTCACACCTTGGATCACGGTTCTCAAACGGATTGTGTGGGTCAAACTTAGGGGATTTGTCTATCGTAAGTCCATCGGTGCAAAGGAAACTTGCCAGAAGATCCCATGACGGAGTGTATTGGGCATAACCGCCGAAAAGACGCGGCATATAGTCCCTCGTGGAAAAATGGTTGATCTTTAACTCCACAGACCTCGGCAGTTTGAAGATAGCCTCATCGTTGTTGGATTCAACAGGAGACGACACAAACATGTCAGAGAAATCCTTGTGCAGACTGAAGACACCGCTCTCGATGAGAGTCTTCGACACCTCGGCCGCGGTCTTGTAATCACCGATGTAAAGAGCGTGCCTTGCCTTGAATGCCATGGCGGCATATTTCGTGGCCCTTTGTTCTCCAGAATATTTCTCCGGAAGAAGCTTGATCGCCTCGTCAAAGTCTTCGTAAATATGCTGGTTCACTTCGGCTACTGGAGTTCTGCCGTAAGCGAAAGCCTGATCGATTGTCAGGACATCATCTACATAAGGCACATCACCGAATTTTTCCGTGAGCCTTGAATATGCGCACGCCCTCAAGAATCTGGCCTCCGCGATGAACCTGTCGTACTTAGCCTTCGACAAACCGTTGTCCAAAGCCCTGGATGAATATTTCAGAATCGAAGTGGCACGGCATATCAACTTGTACTGTGTGCTCCAATAGTCCGTGACGACACCAGTCTGGCCATTAAGAGTTCCATTCAGGACAGCGCCCGTCTTGTCGCGTTGTGTATAGTCATCCGTCCAGCTCTCATCGTCAACAGGCCAGAAAGGAGCGCGGTACAAATCCCTTAAGGCCATCACAATCTCGTCCTCATTTGAATACCAATTGCCAGAGGAGCCGGATGACAATGGATTCAGATCCAGATTCTGGCATGCGGTCATAAAGAACGCAAGAATAATCACCAATATATTGTTTTTCATTTTGTCAATCATTTAAAAAGTTACGGATATTCCTCCCATTACTGATGTTGTGATCGGATAATAGATGCCACCGGCCTCCGGATCCCACCCCTTAGGATAACCATTAATACAGAAAAGATCACTGGCCGACGCATATACCCTTATCTTCTTCACGAATCCTCCAAAAGCCTTGTTTGTAAGGTTTCCCGGCAAAGAATAGCCCAAAGTCACATTCTTGAGCCGCAGGTATCGCCCGTTGAAAAGCCAGTAATCCGACATCGCATAATTGTTCGACGCGCTCTTGCTGGACAATCTCGGGTACAAGGCCGAAGCGTTCTCCTCGTCGGTGTTCGTTGAACTCCAATAATTGCCTTTCAGGATGGCCGGAGCGTTCAACCAATTGTTCTGCAAAGGTTCGATCATGGTTCTTGTCATACGTACATTCTGCTTGCCTACACCCTGAAGCATCATGGAAAAATCAATCCCCTTCCAACCAAGTCCGATCTGAAGTCCGTAGGTGTAACGAGGCAGCGAGCCTCCCAGCTTGACTCTATCATATTCAGGAGATATCCTCCCGTCCGGAACCCCGTCCGGTCCTGAAATGTCCTTGTATTTTATGTCGCCAACCTTGACGTTCGCATTAGTCTTCGGGGATGCCGCAAGATCCTCCTCCGACAGGAACAGACCATCGCTCAGGTAGCCGTACCACTCATTGAACTGGCCACCTTCAAGATTCACAAGAGACACCTCCGAACCTATGTCCTGTCCTTTCAGATATGTGATTTTGGAGATGAAATCCGAAAGGTTGGCCGAAAACGACCAATTGAAGTCTCCGGAATAATCACGATAACCGATCTCGACCTCGAATCCGTTGGTCCTCATCGTACCGGCGTTGACCTTCGGATCACTGTAGCCTATGTACCTTGGAATGGTGAGATCCATCAGCATGTCCTCGGTCATCTTTTTGTAGACATCGGCGTTGACCCAGATTTTATTGTCAAGGAAAGCCGCCTCAACACCGACGTTCCACGTTTTTGTTGTCTCCCAGGTTATGTCCTCGACCGCGTAGTTCCACTGTGCGGCGCTAGCGAAAGTCTCAGGCCCTTTCTGACCATACAACAGAGCCTCGCTGACGTTGATGGCGGCCTGATAAGGGAAGGTTGAGCCTATCTGCTCGTTTCCAAGTGTTCCGTACGACGCTTTCAATTTGATCAACGATATCCAGTCCTGACGCAATTGCTTGAAGAAAGGTTCTTCTGTCAGGACATAACCCACCGAAGCTGATGGGAAATTTCCCCAACGGTATTTCCGGGAGAATCTCGAGGAGCCGTCACGTCTGAAGTTGACCTGAACCAAATAACGTCCGTCATAGTTGTACATCAGACGACCGAAGAAAGAACGGTAAGCGTAATGGTCCGCATTTCCGGACATATCCTGATAACTGCTGTTTCCCCTGTCAAGATAAGGGAAGGATGTCATGGCGAAACGGTCTCTCATCGCCGTGAGGCTTTCTGAGAAATTGTAGAAACTCTCGTAGCCGGCCATGGCTGAGACTGAGTGACTGCCGAATGACTTGTCATAGTTGGCGACAAGCTGGTAAGTGGAGTCGTAGAAATCATCGCGTCTTTCGGTCAGGTTGGTATAGACATGGCCACTCATCGGCTTAGGGTTGTCCGGATAGTCATAATCCGTGTAAGTCAAAGCCTTTGAAAACTTTTTGGCTTTGTTGAAGTAGAAGTTGTATGAAGCCACAGCGGAGACCTTAAAGCCGTCAAACGGTCTGAAGTCTATGCTCGCCTTGCCACTTGCGTTGTTATACCAAGATGTGTGGGTTCCTCCGTCATAAAGACGCGGGAATATGTTGCCTCCATCTTTCACATCAGCGTATCTTCCGTCACTCCACTTGATGGCGTAAATCGGTGGTATCATCCTGGAAGACCAAGGCGCGTCGATCGGAGACACCGACTCGGATCGCTTGAGATTCAGATCCAGATGGGCGCCAAGATATTTGTTGATGTTGATGTCGTTGTTGATCCGGATCATGAAACGTTGGAAAGTCTTGTTGACATAAAGAGCGTCTGACTTGTCGTAGCGGAGAGATGCCTTTGTCCTCACCGTCTTGTTTCCCGCCGTGATCAGAAGAGAATGTGTCTGATGTGACGTGGACTTTTTGAAGGCGGCGTTCTGCCAGTCCGCGATAGGGTACCTGTCCGGATCAGACTCGTTCAATGTAAGATAATCAGTCACCAGATCTTCCGGATATGTCTGCCACATCCCGGCTGAGGGATTGTCGTTGTAGCGAAGCTCATTGGCCATCTTCATATAGTCAACCGCCCCTACATATTCAGGCAACTCGGTCGGGAACTCCAGATTATACTCATAACTGTAGTTCAAATCCAGAGAGGATTCCTTGGCTCGCTTGGTCGTGATGACAATCACACCGGAAGCCGCACGCGCGCCGTAGATAGAAGCAGACGCGGCATCCTTAAGCACAGTGATCGATTCTACATCATTCGGATTGACAAGATCGATCTTGGCAGGAACTCCATCAACGATGACCAGAGGGCTCGCATTGCTTATGGACGTGATTCCACGCACACGGAGGGTACCGCTGTTTTCCGGATCTCCACCTGAGCGTGTCACAAGCAGACCAGGAGTCGCTCCCTGAAGCGCCAATGAAAGATTGGTCGTCTTTCTGGACTCAACGTCTTTACCGCTGATGACAGATGTCGCACCGGTCAAGTCCTTTCTTTTCATGGTTCCATAACCGATCACCACAACCTCGTCAAGGGCTTCCTTGTCCTCCTGAAGGACAACAGAAAGCGATGTCCTGCCTTTCACGGCCACATTCTGAGTCCGGAAGCCCATAAAACTGACGTTCAGGGAAGCCATAGCACCGACTCCAATCTCAAACTTACCATCAGAGTCTGTAATGGTTCCGTTGTTCCGTGATCCGCTTTCCTGAACATAGGCACCGGCCACCGGTGCCCCATTCTCATCTGTCACGACACCTTGGATCTTGACAAGTTCATCCGCCGCTGCCTTTCTTTCCCTCAGATAGATTTTGTTGTCACGAATCTCGTAGACCGTCTCCGTACCGGAGAACAGTTCATCCATGACATCCTTCAATCCGGCGTTTTTCACGTTGATGGTCACCTTACGGTTCATGTCCATAGTCTGGTTGCTGTAGACCATACGCAGACCGGTCTGTCGCTGGATGGACCCCAACACGGTCTCGATTCCGGTGTCCTTGCAGTTCAAGGTCACCTTTTGAGCCATCGCAGGAACCAAGCTCGCAGAAACCAACAAGACTGCGATCACTGCGGCCACTCTTTTTGAAATACTCTTCATTTTGCTAATAATATTTTTAATTGGTTATTTCATTTTAACATTATTAACACTTGCTAACCCGAAAAGTATTATCGCGGCCTTACTATTTTCTTCTCATTGCCTCATCGGGAGCCAATGAACGACTAATCAACGGTAGAGGCAACCTGCCATCTCCCGTTTCCACATTCATGAAAAGAAACATAGGAGACAGTCTCGATGTCTTTCAACACGTCCTTGACTGGGGTGCTGTTAGGGAAAGACAAGGTGAATCTGCCGTCCAACACTTTCGGATCCTTCACGTCAAAAGAGACTCCATACTGGCGCTCAAGCGTGTGCAGTATCTCGTCAAGCGACGCCATGTTGAAACACTGCCGGTTCTCCCGCCAAGACGAAACCGGCTCCATGTCGATTGGACGGCTGATTCTGCAATCACCGGTGATTCTATTATATTCAGCGGATTCGCCAGGCTTGAGACTATAGTTCAAGAGTCTGTGGTCGTCAAGTAAGACCGAACCTTCTTCAAGGGTCACGCGTACAGGTTCTTGACGATAGGCCTTGATGTTGAAGCGTGTACCGGTAACCATGACGTCAAGATTGTCGGACTCCACAGTAAAAGGCCGCCCGGAATCCTTTGCTACAGAGAAATATGCTTCACCCTCTAGTTTCACACGTCTGCTGAAAAGTCCAAACCTTGTCGGATATGTAAGTTTGGACATCGAGTTGAGCATTACAGAAGTCCCGTCAGACAATAACACCTGCATTCTTTCCCCGACCGGAACCTCCACATTCGAGTACATCACAGGAGCAAACAACTTCATTCTAGCCGTCAGAAACACAAGCGATGACAGAGCCAGCACCAACGGAACAACCAACGAAGCCGCAACCATGATTCCGAGACGGCTACTTTTCTTTTCCTGACGGATCCCGCTAAGCAAGCGTTCCTTCATGCGCGTCTGGGTTTCATCATCTTCATGTGAGGCTGTACACATGTCAGCCTCCGATATTTTTTTCCAATCCTCAGACATTCGGGCTGACAGACACTCCTGCCCTTCATCGGTTGAAAACCAGTTGGCGACCTCACGAGCCTCCTCAGCCGACGCCTGATTATCCAGCACCCGTGAAACCAGTCTTTCATCATACTCTTTTCTCATCGCTTCCATTATGTATCATTTTTTATCAACATCGTCAAAATTCCAATAAGAACACTATCAGCAAGAATCCGAGAATATTCTTTTTCAATATTTTAATAGCTTGATTATAATGAACTTTTACCGTCGGCACGGTAATATTCATGACCTTGGCTATTTCTTTGTTTGACATTCCTTTCATCAGTTTGAGCAAGCAGATTTCCCTTTTTCTTTGCGGAAGATCTGATATTCCGGAAAGCAAGCGCCGCCATTCATGCCGTCTTTCAATCTCGTTTATCAACCTCCCGTCCTCCTCTTCTGTCTGAGCCAAGGCATAATTAGCCTCAATCACTATCGTGCGATGCCGCAATTCGTTGAGTATGTGATTCTTCATAATCGTATATAGAAGATTGAACACATCCTCATCTAAACTGACACGGTCCCTCTTCATCCATAATCTCATAAATGTATGTTGCACTGCATCCTCAGCATCCTCCTCGGATTTAAGATAACGGTAGGCGAAAGAGTACAGAGCCCTTCCATACAGGTTGAATATCCTGGCATAGGCATTCTCAGTTCCCTTCTTCAATTCCGCAAGCAAAATGTTATCAATTTTAATGTGCATTATGTGTTACAATAAATACCGTAATTATTATTAACACCTGAGGATAGAGAAAGTATTACGCCTCAATGAGAAAAATTAAGGTTTAAAAAGAGGGTGACCAAAAGTATTTGATCATCCTCCTTCACCGTCACTTCTCCTCAAATGCCGTTATTCTCGAAGCAGCGTCACCGCCCCGTCCATGGTTGAGGCAAGAATGTAGGTGGCGCCCCCTTCGCTCCAGACCTCCATAGGATTCACAAGCGCGATGGAAATCTTCCTCACCCAAAGCCTGTGACCGTCCTCAGCATCAAATCCGATGATGTTACCTTTGTCGGTCGGCATGATCACCTCATTCCCGATGCGGACGATCGAAGTCGGAGAAATCTCGTAGCCGGCACCAGTTTCTGTCTGCCAATCTATCTCCAACGAAGTCGCATCCACGGAAGTGATTGTGTGCCACATGGATTTGCAATAAACCTTCGTCCCGTCAGGAGAAACCCCAACTGCCTCACGAGCTGCCCTTTCATAATGGCGCAATTCCTTTCCTGTCGCTGCATCAAGTGCATAAAGTCTTCTGTCAGGAACAGCAATGAATATCTTGCCATCGGCCTTGACAGGCCAAACAGCTGCTGGAGAGTACATTCTCGATGGCTTTTCACACCTCCACTCCCATTGGAGTGCCCCAGTCTGAGGGTTCAACGAGTATAAACGATTGCCCCAACTGCCAAAGACAACCTGATCATTGTCAACATAAGCGCGGCACTCAATAAAACCTTGAACGTCTGAATATGTCCACACAGCCTTCCCGCTCTTCAAGTCTAGCGCCCTGAAGCAACCATCAGAAGCACCGACATAGACCTTGTCATTGAATATGACAGGACTGCCGAGGACAGACTTTCTTGCTGAATATTTCCAGATTGTCTTTCCGTTCTTAGCGTTCAGCGCATAGATGTTGCCGTCCGTGCAACCAAAGACCAGATACTTCCCTTTTACGGCAGGGGTCGAAAAAATCTTACCCGGAAACTTCTTCGACCATATTCTTTTACCATCTTTGATGCTGATGCAGCGTACGTAGCCAGAAGCTGTTGAGTACCACGCCTTTCCTCCGTCTCTAGCAAATCCAGCAACGATATTGCTGTCATCCTTGAGCTTCCAGACTTCCTTGACCGGGCTATCGTTGTTGACATCGTAGCGCATCCACGGATAGCTGGCAGGAAGGCCATCAGCATCGTAGGTGACTGTGTCTCTCACTTCAGTCAGTTTTTTTGTGTACCAAGGTTCAAGCTGGACAGTAGTAGAGCCGTAAAGTCTTCTTTCAGAGACTGTAACGCTATCATTCTGGATAGTAAACAGGTTGTAGCCCGGCTGTTTTCCGGCAGTCAGTGTCGAACGATCCAACACTCCTGGGATTCCATCGTAGTTCAAGGCCACATTGCTGTGCCAGTGACCTCCGACTTCGAAGCGAGTGCCGATCCGCTTGAGTTCACGGGTCACATCGAAGTAGTTTAGTACCGATGTGTCCTGAGGATAATGGTTGACGAAAACCGTTTTCTTTCCCGGCTTAAGTCCCTTGAGCCATTCCATGCTCTCCTGCGGGATAAGTGCCGGCGCCATCCTCATGTCCGGTCCGCAGTTGCATCCTATGAACCGCCACCCTTTGCACTCAAACTCAAAGTGTTCGTAGCCGAACACCTTTAGGAAAGTGTTGCAACCGCTCTCAGACCATTTTGCATCATGGTTTCCAGCCACAACATAGTACTTGTACTTGAGCGAATCCAACATTTGCTTGACCGCTGCAATCTCTTCATCAGTTCCGAAGTCTGTAAGATCTCCACCAATCAAGACGAAATCCAATCCTTCCAATGTGTTTACATCCTTGACGCAACGACTAAGATCCTTTACCGAGCCGCTTCCTTGCGAATAATGTGTGTCGGTTAGGAACGCGAACTTGATTGGAGGATTCTGGGCGAAAGCCAATGCTGCTGTCACGAGCGCGAACAGCAGTACCGTCAAATACTTTTTCATATTCATCATAGTGTCATTAACTATCAATTTCTTCGGTCACTGAGAAAAGCACAGTGACGGAATTAAAAGATTCCGGTCACTTCGACAAGCTCAGCGACCAGAATCTAGGCCACAAAAGTTTACAAATTTACTTAATTTAAAGGAATATTTCTGCAAACAAACCACATTTAGAACCGTTTTTCACCCATTTCTAACCGTTTTATCAAAGAAATATTTGCGGATAACAGAAAAAGCGTTATCTTTGCATTCCACAAACAACGGTGCTTTGGCCGAGCGGTTAGGCACAGGTCTGCAAAACCTGCTACAGCGGTTCGATTCCGCTAGGCACCTCTTCAAACCCCATGGATTTCGCTCCGTGGGGTTTCTTTTATCATTCTTACCCTATTTTCTCCAGATAGTAATACTTTGGATCAAGTCCAAAAGTATGTGTTTAGGTATATATCTTTGATAATCTGCTCATATAATACTTAATATCTGAAACACCCCTGAGTTTACCTTGAAAGTATTCTTACAAAAATTAGCGTTGTTGGACGCTGCCACATGGATATCTTCGGTCATGAACACCGTTGCTTTGAGGAAATGGCGGCCTACGTGCTTCGCGCGCCCTAGCCGGGTAAAGGGCCGCCATGCCCTCCAAGCAACGGCTGCCAACGCAAGGCAAAACGCTTCATTTTCATGAGTATTAGTATCATCACTCTATGGTCAAACGCAACATGCTCAGTGTCAACGAGTGGCGCATAATGCATTAGTTATCATATTTTTAGCACCTTGCCTTGGGTGTTAAATCGCTAAAGACAAATGGTTAAGCTATTTGCTAACAATATTTTACAAATCACACCTACCTTGATACTGACTAAATATTGAGAGGTAGAACGACAATATAGTCTAAGAATGTCGTCAATTCTCTCTGGCACCGAAATGTCAACTTGTATCCATGCGCCATGAGGTCTCAAGTCAGGGTACAAGCTGAGGCAGGCCTCTATAGCAGTCGCCTCGTGATGATGTAGGAGCGGATTTACGGAATGTCTTCACGTCAAAACCTATCCGAAGCGAATGGAAGGCGCATTCCCATGGAAAGCCTGTACTTTTGCCATTGAGTTTTTCAGCCCGGTTCGAATTCCAACTGCACAGATTCGACATGTGACTGAAAGCCTTTTGTAATGATTCCACAAAGGTACATACTTATTTTTACTTTACTTCTTTAACACAGGGTTTTGGACTTGGTCCAAAAAAAAGCGGATAACATTGGGCAAGGCCGGATGGAGGATAAACAAAAAAAGACAACCTCGAATGAGATTGTCTATTTTGTGCTCTGCTAGGGACTCGAACCCTAGACCCACTGATTAAGAGTCAGTTGCTCTACCAACTGAGCTAGCAAAGCATTTCTTTTGAGCTTTGGGGTTTCTTAACCTTGTGCTCTAGAAAGAAGCGTAGCTCCTTTTGTGATCCGTTCGGGGCTCGAACCCGAGACCCCAACATTAAAAGTGTTGTGCTCTACCAACTGAGCTAACGAATCTTTCCAACCTTTTCAAGAAGTGGTCTTCCTGATTGGGATTGCAAAGGTAGGTCTTTCGAATGAAATCTCCAAATATTTTTGGGAAAAATTTACGAAAAAGTCAGTTCCTTTAAGAACACCGGATCCGCTGAACGGGCCCAGTCGGGGAACGACTTATCAGCGACATATTCATTATCAGCGAAATGCAACAAGAGATCCAGATCGAACTTGTCTGAGGCAACGGCTGGCCGCGGAATCGTCCCATGGTCGCCACCGGACTCACCCAAAACCATTTTGTAGCCTTCCGTGGCATCGAAAGCGTTGCATTTCTGCTCCACGTGGGACGGAACCATCAAGAGAGGCTTTCCTAGATACATGGCCTCGCAGACAGACTCGAACCCTGCGGTCGAGGCGTAGGCGTGGCAACCGGCCATCTGACGCAGAAATTCCTCTTCATCCAGATAATAAAAGGAAAGAGTCTTGTCCACTACCTTCACAGGAGCTTCATCCACCTTGTCCCAAAAGAATCTCAGTGGAACTTCTGGATGGACGGCATGCCAATCCATGACATCACGTGAGAACCCTGAGTTCAACATGTAGCCGTGGACATAGCCGCCATCGTGGACCAACGGATCATCCTCCCCAGAGGCATGACGAAGGCCAAGCACAGCAGGGCGAAGAAGCGGAGGCACCACCTTGATCCTTCTTCTGGGATCTTCCGGCATCGGGCGGAAGCTCAAAGCCAGAATCTTGGATGCACCGTGAGCAACCATATTCGTAAAAAAGTTCAGGGCGTAGTGGTCGGCATAGCCTTTCGAAGGGAAACGGAAGTCTTTATGGAGGAACAGGAACTGGTGTCCAAGGCAAATCATCGGTGCCTTTAGGCGACTAAACCGATAGCCCACCGTGCCGAGAATGTCGTAAAAATTAACAATAACGTCCGGAGAGATCTCTCTAAGTCGCTTGGAAATGAAGCGGATAGAAGGGATAAATCCTGCGATGTGGAATATGTTGTACAACCCAGTCTTCAAAGCACTAGCCTTTCGGTTTGAAGCCGAAGGCACGAAATTGAAGCTCTCGAACATCTCAACAGGGGCATGGATCGTCGCTTCGAAAAATGAGGGTAACTTACGTGCTGGGCTTTTTCCGACCATCACAGCCGAGACCTCATGCCCGTTCTCGCGAAGAAGCCGCTCCATGGAGATGGCCTGGGTCAAGTGCCCTCTCCCCTCACCCTGAACAATGAAGACATACTTCATAACTACCTCTTGGCTGAATATTCTTTTATCATCTGCTCATCAGCTAGCGGGCAGACAAGCACATTACCACCCTTGACAGCCACAATGTACCCTTCCAGGCCTTTAACTATCACCGTTTCAGCATCTTCCGCGTGGACAATGCAACCTTCGCAGTCAAAGAGGCGCACATCCTTCCCTACTACCTTGTTCCCTTTGCAACCTGAATCAGCCAAACAACCATCAGGTGAAGGATCATCATCAAGTGAAGGAATATGCTCCTTCACGGAACTGTAGCTACCAAGGTCTGACCACCCCAAATTACCTTCAATCACATAAATATCGTCCGACTTCTCCATCACTGCATAGTCAATGGAAATCTTTTCGCAGGTCGGGAACAATTCTCTGACAGTCTCATTCTCTTTATCAGTCCCAAACGAAGCTGCGATTCTGTCCATCACGTCAGCAATCTGAGGAGCGTGTGCGCGCATCTGAGCGACTATGGTCCTAGAACTCCAAACGAATATCCCAGCGTTCCAGAAGTAGGTGCCCGCGGCAAGATATTCCTTGGCCGTGGCAAGATCAGGCTTTTCCTTGAACTCCCGCACCTTCACAACTTCCTCAGGACGTTTTTCTTCTGCGAATATGTACCCGTAGCCGGTCTCAGGGCGTGTCGGTTCGATGCCGACTGTCACTATTCTGTTGCCTTCTGCCGTGAAATTCAACGCCTTGCGAATGACATTCGAAAATCTTTGTTCGTTTAATATCAAAGCGTCCGCTGGAGTCACGATGATGTTGGCATCGGGACAGACAGAGGATATTTTCCAGCAGGCGTAAGCTATGCATGGAGCCGTGTTACGCGGCTGCGGTTCTGCAAGTATGTGATCTTCAGGAATTAGAGGCAATTGTTCATGTACAATCTCCACATAATCTGCCGATGTCACGACCCAATAGTTCTTCAAGTCGCACACAGGCATGAACCTTTCAACAGTAAGTTGAATCATTGTCTTACCTATTCCAAGCAAGTCAATAAACTGCTTTGGTCTCTGAGGAGTGCTGACCGGCCAGAGCCTGCTGCCGATTCCTCCCGCCATTATCACTACATGTGTTTCCATATATTCAGCAACCGTTAAATCATTAACTTTGTCCGTAAATTTAAGAAAAATAGATGACTTCCAAGGTATTTTTGAAATTTAGGCTGATTTCAAAATGAAATATTCATGAATTACTTGTAAATATTCGGAAAAAGCGTATCTTTGCAGACTGTTTACAAGAAGTAAAAACAACTTTAAAAACAATAAAGAAATGAAAAAAGGACTTCATCCCGAAACCTACCGCCTTGTAGCTTTCAAGGATATGTCGAACGACACCGTGTTCATCACCCGTTCATGCGCTGAGACCAAAGAGACTCTCGTTGTTGACGGAGTTGAGTACCCAGTTGTAAAGGTCGAGATTTCAAACACCTCTCACCCATTCTACACAGGTAAAGTTAAGCTTGTTGACACAGCTGGTCGCGTTGACAAATTCTACCAGAGATACAAGAGCCGTCAGAAGTAATTTCTGCCACGGAAACGATAGATTAAAGAGGCTGCGGTTGATTCCGCAGCCTTTTCTTTTGACTTTCTCATATCTAACCTACACATACACAGCAAGTTTCCTTACAAATCATAGCATTGTCGGACGCTGCCACATGGCGTTCTTCGATTAGGAGCACCATTGCTAGGAGGACATGGCGGCCTACGCGCTTCGCGCGCCCGAACCGAGTAAAGGGCCGCCATGTCCTCCTAGCAACGGCTGCTAACGCAAGGTATATCACTTCATTTCCATAAGAATTAGTATCACTCACTCTATGGCTATACGCAACATGCTCTGTGTTAACGAGTGATAGATAATGCATTAATTATCATATAGTTAGCGCATTGCCTTAGGTGTTAAATCGCTAAAGACAAGTGGTTAAACTATTCGCTAACAATGATTTACAAATCACACCTACCTTGATACAGACTAAATGTTGAAAGGTAGAACGACAATTTTGTCGCGAAGTGCCGTTGAGCCCCTCCATTTGTCGGTTTTAAACTTGACCGGTGATGATAAATTCTTTCTAGATTTTACACATATTTCCGAAAAATCTCACTTTTTCCAAAAGAATATTTTGGAGGTTAAAGATTTTTGCCTATCTTTGCAATCTCAAACCAAGAACGCTGGGTTCGTATAACGGTTAGTACTCAAGATTCTCAATCTTGCAATAGGAGTTCGATTCTCCTACCCAGTACAAGGGTGCCGGCAACGGTGCCTAATGAATAAAGAGGAATCGTCTTGAAAGGCGGTTCCTTTATTTATTTTGTCACTTGCTAGTGCTCCCGGGCGAGGCCGGAATTACCACATGTGTGTCTCCAACCACATAGAGAAAAATTTGTCATACACTTCGTACACCCCTTTGTCGCTGGTCACGATCTGACGGTCAACCAGTGCCTTGATGGAAGTCTGAACGGTTGAGGGGCTCTGGAGACCATATTTCTTCACGAATTTTCCTCCGGTTATCGCAGTGGCTTTCTTTTCTCTGTTGATTGCCACAAGAAGTTCCTTTTGCCTTCCAGTCAATTGATAAAGGAGATCGCTGTAGATGCTGCTGTTATCATCGATTATGCTTTTGACAGCTGCATCTACCATATTCAGTGTACAATCTGCGCCTTCTGGCGTGTCAGAAAACAACCTGTTCATCACTCGCTGCATAAACCAGGTCACTCCTTCAAACTTCTTGTAAACATATTCGGGAACTTCACGCTCGACACTCTTACCATACCGACCAAACAACGACTGTGAGAAATCGGCGTATGCCTCACAAGGAAGGCACTCCAGACTCATTGCCGTTGTCGAAGCATAGAATGGTCTTGCCGGTGATATGAACATTTCTGAAAGAAGATGCCTTGATGACCCCGAAAACACCCACACAGTGTTTTTACACCTCTGAATAAGTGTACGCAACACCGCCTCAACATTCTTTTCCGGATAAAAAACAATCTGTTGGAACTCATCTATCGCGACAATATTCGGTTTGTCAGATTCACCGAGGTACTTGAATATCTGATCCAAGGAAATTGACGGCTCTTCAGAGCGTGACGGCTCTATGCTCCAATTTGGATTCCCCATAATGTCCACTGACATCACAGGGCGCAAAGACGACACCGTCTTCATAAACCGGGACAACGCTTTCTGGCCACGAGGCATCAACTGCGACAATATCGCCTTGCCCATAGAATACACAAGATCTTGTAGATTGCTTGTAGCATAGATGTCAATCAGAAAAGTGTTGTACTCTTCCGCAACCTCCGCCTGACTGAAACTGTGCATCAGGAGTCCGGTCTTCCCCATCCTGCGTGGTGACATCAACACCACATTATTCCCGTTGCGAAGCAGTCTCGTCAAAAATTCGGTCTCTTGTACACGGTCACAGAAATATTCAGGACCATCATAACCATAAGTGATGAATGGATTCTTTATCATAGTATTATATTCAATCATGACAAAGATAGGACATTTGCAAATAATACGCAATCAACATTACGTATTTTACGTAATAATATTTATTATCCTGCAAGGTCATTTATGGAATAGTGACGGATGAGCTATTCTTGCACCCGAATATGCCGTCGTCAATGTTTCCGAGTGCAAAATGACATCATATGCACCCGCGAGCATTAATGCTCAAAGATGTTTTGGAAACATTAGGCAAAACCTGATAAGGGCAGATGGATCTCTATGAATAATGTCGGTCTGGAAATGGCTCTTACTGTATAATCTCAATTTAGACGCATCCCAGCAAGCGCATTAATCCCGCACACACCGCTAAACGCACCTCATAACCCTGACACGCTGCACGGTTCTGCAAACATGAACCGAAATGGACTTGATACAATCGATTTTTTATTCAATCTTTGCAATTAGTATTGGTACAGTCCAATTCCACTATTATTACATATCAACACTAATTTGAATAAAGTGATGAAAAAATTCTCGTTGTTACTCATGACACTGGCTATTCTGATGTCCTGCAAAAAGACAATGGAACCAGCACCAACCCCTAAACCGGAACCAGAACCGGAAATGGTACCTATTAAAATCGCCACAACCATGACAAGAGCGACTGACAACGCATTCGAGACTGGGGACAATGTCGGGTTGTTCGTTGTAAATGAGCCAAATAGTCTCCTTCTCAACGGGAACCATGTGGACAACTGTAAATTCACTTTCGATGGTACAAAATGGAATGCAGGGAAAGAGATATTTTGGTTGGATGAAACCACTAAAGCGGATTTCTACTGTTACTATCCTTACACATCTTCCGTGTCATCCATCTCTGACTTTCCTTTCAAGGTCAATCAGGACCAAACCTCCGAGAGCGGCTACAAGGCATCGGATTTCATGTGGGGAAAGATTAATGGGATCGCTCCTACTCCAGATCCTGTCATGATCACCGTCAACCACGGCATGAGTTGTCTCATTATCAATCTCAAGGCCGGTACCGGCTGGAAAGATGATGACATTAACAAAGCTGAGGTCACTCTTTGCGATCTCAAAACATCTGCTAAGATCAGCTTCACTGATGGAACAGTTACGGCTGACGGCAACGAGTCCGATATCAAGCCGAACTTCCTCGGTAACGGAGTGTTCAGAGCCCTTGTCGTACCTCAGAAAGTCTCTGATACGAAACTCGTCAAGATCAAGGTGGGAGAGAACACCTATACACTCAAAACCACCATTGACATGAGATCAGGCAAGCAGCACACATGTACGGTTGTGGTCAACCGCACCAGTGAAGGCATCAACATCGGCATCGGGTCGTGGGAAACAGATGACATAGACTACGGTGGGTCAGTTGAATAATGAGCAGGACAAATAACCCAGAAACACTGAATACTACTATTTGAACACAGCAAAAAAAACTATTATGATGAGAAAGTCAACTCATTTCATAGCCGCAGCTGCCATCATGCTAGGATTGGTGGCATGCAGTCTGGAGGAAGACAATTTCCGTCCTGAGCCAAGTAACGAGGAACCCGGACTGATCACCATCTCCGGTGAAATCTCGCAGATCTACCAGACAAGGGCAAACGATACAGGATTCGCGGACAAGGATGAGATCGGAGTCTATATTGTGGACTACAACGGTGGTGACGCTGGAACGCTGAAGAACAACGGCAATAGGGCGGACAACGTCAAGTTCACATTCGACGAGACCGCCTACAAATGGACACCGGTCAGAGACATCTACTGGAAAGACAAGGTGACACGCATTGATGTGTATGGCTACTACCCTTACGCCTCGATCGAAAATGTCAATGAATATGCCTTCGAGGTCCAGAAGGATCAAAGTACGGAAGCGATGAACGGCAAGCCGGGAGGTTACGAGGCATCCGACTTTCTTTGGGGCAAGGCGGAGAACGCAGCTCCAACGGACAAGATTGTCAGACTGTCGTTCTCTCACAGGATGGCTGGGGTCAGGGTGTCACTTGTGAAAGGCACAGGTTTCACTGACGATGAATGGGCCGCTGCAGGCAAGGAGGCTTTGATCCTGAACACAAAGAGGAACGCGACCGTCAATCTGGCGACCGGAACCGTCACAGCGACTGGCGAGGCCGGTGGCACGGGAATAATCCCTTACAGGAAAGGAGAGGATTTCAGAGCCGTAATCGCTCCGCAGGAAATCACCGCGGGGACACCTGTCATCAGTGTCACAGTAGCTGGGGTCTCCTATAAGTTCAGCAGGAGCGAAAAGATGACATTCTCAGCGTCCAAGCAGCATAACTTCACAATCTCTGTCAACAAGAAAGCTCCGGGAGACTTCGAGTTCAAACTCAGCGACGAGAGCATCACAGCATGGGAGAACGACGCTGTCTCCCACGATGCCACGACGAGGGAATATGTCGTCATCAATGTCGAGACTCCTGGAACGCTGGACAAATGCATCGAGGCGGCAGGGAAGGATCTCTCAAAAGTGAAGAATCTTAAGCTTACCGGAAAGATCAACTCCAGAGATTTCGCTGTAATGAAGTATAGGATGACTGTTCTTTCCGCTCTGAATCTCAAAGAGGTCATAATTGTCAAAGGTGAGGGTGGCCGGCTTGATGAAGTAGATGACGCTAATTATTCGGGAAACGATGATGATATCATACCAAATGGCGCGATGTCAACAAAATACACTCTGACCAATTTGGTATTGCCAGACAAATTATTTGGAATTCGAGAATCAGCATTTGTCGACTGCATATTCTTAAGTGGCTCACTGATTCTTCCGGAGGGACTGGAGTTCATCGAGAAAGAAGCTTTCCGCAACTGTAAGAATCTCAATGGCAGCTTACATCTTCCTAGTACGCTGAAAAGGATCGGAAAAGAAAAAGGTTATATTGGTTATTGGGACGGGGTCTTTGCCAACTGTGGATTTGTTTGCGAGTTGTCATTGCCGGAAAATCTTCGTGAAATCGGAATGGGCGCATTCTATGAATGCAAAGGACTCTATGGTGAGTTACACTTTCCAGAGAACCTTGAACGTATTGGAGAAAGAGCATTCGAAGGATGCAAGAATCTGACAGGATCCTTAATAATTCCACAAAGTGTGACAATCATTCCGGAATTTTGCTTCCATAATACAGGATTGAATGGAAACTTAACCCTTCATAATGGTATTACTTCTATAGGAGAATCCGCATTTGAAGGTACTGGTCTGAAGGGTGAACTGAACCTTCCTTCTGAACTTGAAGTAATCAGTACTTCTACCTTTAACGGATGCGATTTTTCAGGTAAATTAGTGTTGCCAGATAAGGTTCGTTCAATCGGGGAAAAAGCCTTCGCCTACAACTGGAGACTTACCGGAGTCATAGAGATACCTGAAAACGTACTCTCTATCGGAGCAGGTGCTTTCGCAAAATGTTGGAGTCTTGAAGGTGTGATTTTCCCCGAAGGGCTCGAAAGTATACGCTATGAAAGCACAGATGGTGGTGCCTTCCAAGATTGTTTCGGAATAAACAAGATCGTCTGCAAAGGCACAATCCCTCCATACATCCAGTCCGGAGCCTTCAACGGAGTGGCCAAGGATAACTTCACAGTGGAAGTGCCGGAATCCGCGGTGATCCAGTACCAGGCCGCACCTGGTTGGAGCGACTTCAAGCGTATCTCAGCCTACCGCAATCTGGTAATAAGGCCGAATGTAGCCACGGCGCTGAACACGAAGGTCACAAGAGACCTTGTGCTGAACGCGGATGATGAATGGGCTGTGGAAAGCATGCCGGACTGGGTGACACTTAGTCATAAAGAGGGCAAAGGCAAGACTGAGCTCAAGCTGGAATTCCAGCAGATGCCGACTGGCTCGAACCGTGAGGGCAAGATTGTCTTCAAACTCAAGGACAAGGACTACAGGACAACCTGTTATCTCACCCAGTATGACTACGGCTATGCTGAGGATGAGATCGTCATCCTCAACAAGGCCACCAAAGGCAAAGGTATCAACTTAGTGCTCCTTGGCGACGGGTACAACGCCAAAGACATCAGCGATGGGCTTCTCATGAAGAACATCAAGGAGGCGGTGGGGCATTTCTTCAGCATCGAGCCTTACAAGACTTACAAGGATTACTTTAACGTCTACACAGGAATATCGGTGTCACCGGAATCTGGAATCGGAAGTGTCAACACAATCATATACAACAGATTCAACACCTCAGCCAAAGGTGGAGTCACACTTGGTGGCCGCAACGGAGAGAGTGACTACAACGAGATCTTCAAATACGCCTGCAAGGCTCCGACAGTCAACGAAGGGAACCTCAACCAGACTCTGATCATCATTGTGCCGAACACAACCGACTATGGCGGAATATGCTACATGTACGATGGTGGAGAGGCCATCGCATACTGCCCGATGAGCGACTACGGCTACCCTCTAGATTTCCGTGGGGTCATCCAGCACGAGGCGGGCGGTCACGGATTCGGAAAGCTCGGAGACGAGTACATCTACCATAATGCGTTCATTGATGCATGCAGTTGTACCTGCTGTGGCCACGTGCTTGAATTCAACCTCGCCAAGGCGAAAGGCTGGTACGAGAATCTGTCCCTCACCGGAAAGATGAATGAAGTGCCATGGAGTCACCTGATTTTCGATGAAAAGTATAGCAAAATCGTGGACATCTACGAAGGAGGCTTCAAGCACTCGCGCGGGGTTTACCGCTCGGAGTACAACAGCTGCATGAACAATGATATTCCTTACTACAGCACCATCAGCCGCGAGGCAATTGTCAAAAGGATCATGGGATATGCCGGTGAGGAATATTCTTTCGAGAAGTTCGCTGCCAATGACAACATTGAGAATCTCCCGGAGACCGCCACAGCAGCCACCAAGGCTTCACCGTTCAGTTTCTCGGTGTCCGGAGGAATGCACCAGCATGAGCCTGTGTTCATGGGTAAACGTCCAACTATTAAATAGCGCATAACATGAAAAAAATATTCTACCTTTCAATGATACTTCTCGCTGCGGCTTGTTCCAAATCAGGCTCAGAGATGGAAGAGCAACCCGAAATCCGTTTCAATCTTGGATTCTCAGGTCAACAGACAAAGGCCACGGCAAACGCCTTCGAAAGTGGTGACGTGACCGGGCTTTACATGACCGAATATGACAGCTCGAACAAACCGGTTCCTCTTCAGGTTTCCGGCAACGCTGTCAACAACGCTGCATTGAGGTTCGACGGAACCTCATGGACGACCTCCCCTACCCTCTATTGGAACAAGGGAGTGAAGTACGATGTCTATGGCTACTATCCTTACTCCAAACCAGCGTCAGTGGATGAGTACCGTTTCAGCATCGCATCGGACCAGACAACAACAAATACTGCGGAATCACTTGGTGGCTACGAGGCCTCAGACTTCCTATGGGCAAAACAGACTGGTGTGAAATACCCCGATGTCGTCAGCCTGACATTCAGCCACAGGATGAGCCGCCTAGTTGTAAAACTGGTCAAGGGCAAGGATTTCGAAGGTGACATGCCAAAGGATGTTGTCGTCAAGGTTCATGGAACAGTGACAGATGCGGTCATCGATCTCGGCAGCGGAGTCGTCGTGAAAGACAACCACGGCAAGGCGAAAACCATCACCATGAAAAAGGAAAGCGACACAGTCTTCTCCTCCATCATTGTCCCGCAACGCATTGAAAACCGCCAGCCTCTGATCGAGGTCCTTACCAACAATGTCTCCTACCTGATGGAAAGCCGTTTCGTCTTCCGTTCCGGTGTCCAGCATTCCGTCAACATCATCCTCGACAGCGATCCGGCCAAAGTCAAGATTGAGATCGGTGGTGAGATCCAAGGCTGGAATTAGCGCGTCTACTTTTCGCGTCTGGTACAGACGTTCAGGGATCTGCTGGTGATGGGGACCGAAGTGTTTGCGGCCACGTCAAAGGGGCTTTATTGGTCGCAGAACGGTGGGGCGACCTGGACCACTCGGTACAACAATTCTGGAGTGGTGGGAGAGTTCCTCACGCTGGCGACCGACGGGACTGCGCTGCTGGCGACCACCTCAAAGGGACTGTATGCTTCGCGGAACCAAGGGATGTCCTGGGAGCACAGAAGGTAGGGATATTCAGGCGGATCTATAATTAAGTTGGAAGTGTCCGAATGCTTTTTGCATCTCGGACACTTCCATTTTAGCGTTGTGTAAGCGCTTCCACGGCAGTCTTGTCAAGACCGGTGCATTTGACAATGAAATCGATAGGTGTGTTTGCACCTATCA
>DBKH01000071.1:39953-53093 GCA_002297815.1 Bacteroidales bacterium UBA755
AGGCTATCTGATTGTAAGTGTCCCGTTCGTTGATCATATTGCTGACGTATTGTTTCTTCTCCTCTTTT
Source organism: Bacteroidales bacterium UBA755 (assembly GCA_002297815.1). Lineage (GTDB taxonomy): Bacteria > Bacteroidota > Bacteroidia > Bacteroidales > UBA932 > Cryptobacteroides. The sequence goes on from DBKH01000071.1 coordinate 40,022, forward strand.
GTAAGGGATATGACTTCCGCTGCCTCAAAGAATCTTCTGAATATCCTGTCCACCAACGCTGTTGGACGTTCCAGCAGACGGTGCAGATTCTTCAGCACGTAAAACCACTCGTCCAGATTCGTCTTGAGCTCCTCTGGCCTTTTGTCGAACCTTCCGATCTCGATGAACACGAACCGCAGCTTGTCAGTCATCAGTTCACCACTTTCGTCCTCTCGTATCGAATATCTCCGGATCAGCCCTCCGCCTCTTTCCGGTCCGAAGGTGAAATTCTGCAATCCGATGAAATACACCCCTTTGATGTTGTAGTTCCACTTCTTGCCTTTCACACCTTGCGAGTGCATGACCATGCCGGAATAGTATAGGGCTCTTTCTCTGAAATGCTTCTGATAGGCCAACTGTATTTCGACGATGAATTTCTCCCCACTCTCATCCTTGCACATCACATCGAACCTTGCGTTTCTGTCACCGGAGGCTAGCCCAAGTTGCTCGGTTGGCAGGTAGGAGATGTCCTTGATTCTCTTGTCCGGGAATATCTCCGTCAGAAACGCGACAAGGAACTCCTTGTTCATCTCCGTCCCGAAAAGCCTCTTGAATCCCCAGTCGTTCAGCGGGTCAATGTACCGTGGCAGTGAATCACCCTCCAAATCCACGTCGTCTCCGAATCCGATCCCCTCATCTTTCAAGAGTGCGCAGCCCCAGCCGTAGGCACTCAGGTCATCATATCCATTAACAGCCATAAAGATAATAGTTTTAGTTGGTTAAACAAATTGTCGGTTCCCGTTTTTGTGCCCTTTTTGCCGAGGAGACGTTCCTTGACCGGTAAGCGGCCACGCAGAAACCAATGCCAATGTACAATCATTTCCCTTAGGTTCAATCAAGAGATAAATAACATTAGGGGGTAAGAATATGTTTTTTTATGAATTTTTATGTTTTTTTACATCATAAGCCTTTGGGGAAAATTATGGACCCAAGTCCAAAAGTATGTGTTTAGGCGTATGTCTTTAATAGCCTGTACAGAAAGTACTCAATATCTGAAACACACCTGTGTTGTAGTACTTTGAAAGTTTTCTTACAAAGCATAGCGTTGCAGGATGCTCTCACACTGTTATTTTCGGTTAGGGGCACCGTAGCTAGGTGGGCATGGCGGTCTACGCGCTTCGCGCACCCTATCCGGGTAAAGGGCCGCCATGCCCTTCAAGCAACAGTGCCAACGCAAGGCAAAGCATTGTCTGATTCATTTTCATAAGAATTAATATCACCCACTCTATGTCTAAACGCAACTCGTTCTGTGTCAATGAGTGGTAGAAAATGCATTAATTATCATATGGTTAACACTTTGCCTTGAGTATCAAACCGCTAAGGACTAGTAGTTAAACTATTTACCAACAGTGATTTACAAATCACGCGGACAAGGAACCCTTTCTGCTTGTGGCTAGACATTGAGCTGCATCATCGACCTAAGGTCAGGGAACAGCTTCTAAAAGTTGTGAGGTTGAATGACATTTTTGCAGCGAAGTGCCGTCGAACCACTCTATTTGTCGGTTTTGAATGACATTAAGTCTAAAAATGTCGTCAATTCCCTCCGGCACTGGAATGTCAACCCGTATCAATGTTACCTTGCGGTCTCATGTCAGGGTACAAGCCGAGGCAGGCCCCTATAGCTGTCACCTCGTGCTGATGTCGGTGCGGATTTACGGAACGCCTTCACGTCAAAACCGATCAGAAGTGCATGGAAGGCTCATTCCCATGAAAATCCGATTCCTTTGCCCTTAAGTTTTTCAGCCAGGTCCAGATTCCATCGGCACAGATTCGACATGTGACTGAAAGCCTTTTGTAAGATTCACATGTCTGTAATCTCTCAGCGCTGTTCATCCGTGGATTGCGCTCCGACCGGACACTTCGCTTTCAGTACTTGGCAAGTGCTTCTACAGCGGCCTTGTCAAGGCCGGTGCATTTGACTATAAAATCTATTGGGGTGTTTGCCCCTATCATACGTAAGGCTATGGCTTCCCTTTCGGCTACCTTGCCCTGCTCTCGTCCCTGTTCCAATCCCTGCATCAGCCCCTGCTTGATTCCTTCCTCTCGCCCGAACTCTCTGGCGTAGGCTATCTGATTGTAAGTGTCTCGTTCGTTGATCATATTGCTGACGTATTGTTTCTTCTCCTCTTTTGTAAGGGATATGACTTCCGCTGCCTCGAAGAATCTTCTGAATATCCTGTCCACCAACGCTGCTGGACGCTCGTCCTCCAAAAGTGCGCGTCCCCAGCCGTAGGCACTTAGGTCATCATATCCAACGGCCATAAAGTTAATAGCTTTAGTTGGTTAAGCAACTTGTTAGATTCCGTTTTTGTGTCCTTTTGTCCTTGCCCTAGTACGGCACATGTGTGTTTTGACTTATTCCTCCGCCACCTTCCAGGATTCGATGGTGCGGGTCTGGGTAGAGATGTTGACACCGACCTTGACGAGTGTCTTGTCGGGCTCGTTGCTTCCCGAACCCTCAAACCTGTACGGGATAAGGTAGCCCTTTTCGTCAATCTGCCTGAGAGCATCTTCAGCGGAACCATCCACCTTGAACTCAAAGACATAGATCCTGTCCTTGGTCCGGCAGACGGCGTCCGCCCGGCCGATGGCGGACTTGACCTCGGCTTGGGTGTAGTAGCCAAGCAGAGAGAAAATCAGGTAGATGATTGTCTGGAAATGCTTCTCGGACTTGTTCTCCAGATCGTACGGGATTCCGGCAAGGAAAGATTGCATCCGCTCCAAGGCACCATCGATGTCGTTGTTTTTCAATGCTCTGTTGAACTGGAGTACGAAGGAGGCACTCATTCCCTCCGAACCTCTGTAACTGTTCAGAAGGCCTTTGAGGAAGCCTTCCCTGACCTCCCGGTTCGGGTAGCCCAAAGTGTAGGATTCATCTTCTGCACTGTACCCTTTGATTGTTAGGTAGCCTGTCTGATAGAGAAGCGGGAGGATGCTGTCGGAAAACTCCGGTGAGACATCAAAGTCGCTTCTTGCGATTTCGTTCATTCTGTCCAGAAGATTTTCGGAAATAGGATTCTCCCTCATGCGCTCAATCAGGAAAGTTGGCGTGGCTGTGTCGAACCAATAGCTGCCGAACATTTTGTCAGACAACGAATTGAGCAGACTGAACGGGTTGTAGATGTCCTCGGATCTGGCGCAGAAATGGTAACCGTCGTAGTTGCTCTTCAGCTTTTCCAGGGCCGCGTCAAAAGTGATTTCCAACTCATCCGCCATTTGCTGCACAGGAATATTCATCTGTGATTGAAGTTCTTCCTGCGAAATTCCGCAGATCGCTGAATATTTCGGCATCATCGAGATGTTCTTCAGATTGTTCAGCTCACTGAATATGCTGAGCTGGGCGAACTTGGTGATCCCTGTGATGAACACGAACCGGAGATAGGGGTCAAGACTCTTGATCGGGCTATAAAAGTTCCTCATGATCTGACGCATAGGTGCGAGCCGCTCCTGATTGTTCACCACATCCAGAAGCGGAGCGTCATATTCATCAATGATAATGACGGCTTTCTCGCCTGTCTGCTTTACTGCCCTGTGGACAAGCCCCTCGAATCGTTGGTTGATATTGATATCTTTCTCTCCTCGACCGTAAACCTGTTCGTAGATGTACAGTTTCTTGTCCAACTCATCAAGCAGCTCTTCTTCTGAGCAATGTTTCGCCGTGGACATGTCGAAGTGGAGCACAGGGTGCTTTGTCCATTCATTTTTTAGTTCCCCGGCTTTCAGTCCGTTGAACAACTCCTTATTTCCCTCGAAGTAACTATGGAATGTGGAAGACAGTAGCGATTTCCCGAACCGCCGCGGCCTGCTGAGGAAAACGTATGAATAATTCGTTGCCAAATCGTGGACGAATCCCGTCTTGTCAATGTAAAGATAACCACCCTCGATAATCTTATCGAACGTCTGCACCCCGATAGGGTATTTAATCCTTTTCTCCTCCATAACCCTTTGTCTGTCAATGTTTGGTGCTGAATCTTGATTACGCAAGAGACGTCTTATGTGCGTCACATGTCAGCAAGACAAAGATAATGAATATTTTCCATTTCTCACTCATTGGAAATGTTATTACTCTTATGCCATGAACCGAGAAGTTGTTTTGCATTGTTTGTTTGGAGGATCATTTCAAACAAATACAAACGCTTCTCAGAACGAGAACTTGTAGCCGAAGCAGAGGGTGACGGCGGTGGGGTTCTGCCATGTGAGGGACTTGAGCTTGGTGCCGGACTTGTCCGTGTCGATGTCAAGCTCGTTGTGGTAGTTGTACATGGCGCGGAAATCGAGGGCGTGGCGCTTGCTCAGACTCCATTCCAGACCGAGGGCTCCGCGGATGCGGTTGACATAGGTGTGGGTGTAGCCGAGAAACTCGTAGTCACTCCAAGAACTGGTGGCCGTGTTGTAGGTGGCACTGCACTTTGGATCGTTGAAGGTGTTGCGCAGCTCTACGAAGGCGTAAGGCTCCACGGCTCTGAATCCCCTGTACTTGATCATGAGGCGAGACTTGAGTTCCAAGTGGTTGAGAGTCTCCTGGAAGTGATTGATGTCATAAGCCTTGTGGGTGAACTGAAGCCTTTCCCTCAGGGAGAAGCGCCAGTCCCCGGCGTCAACCGTACCGGTCAGATTGCCTGAGAATCTGTGCCGTGGCCGAAACTCTCCGGTGGAGTTGGCATAATGGCCGATGAAAGTGTAGTCGGCCCCGACCTTGAAGAACTTGCAGACTTTGTACGAGGCTCCGAGCGCGAACTGATTTCTTTCCACACCGGAGAATGAATCCTTGGTGCGGAGCTGGTACTCGGCGTTCAGATGGAGACCTTTAGCGATCTTCCAGTCGGCTTCGATGTAGGCTCGGCCATTGACTTCCTGAGCGGAAGCGCAGATGCTTGAATATGCCGGTGCAAGGAGGCTGAGGAGAGTCGTGACGGCGGCTTTCGGGAATATATTCATAATGCTCATAAGCTTTGATTTTCAATGAATTGTTTGTTTCTGACGATTGAGTCAATTGTCGTGTCGGAGGACAAATCGGTGTTGTAATAGACCTTGATGTAGGCGGAATCCTTAAGGAAATCGATGTTTCCGATGGTTATGTCAACGGGCTTGATTCCGCAGCGCTCCTCGATGTCCTTGAAGAGTTCATCCTTGCGTTCAGGGACGATAAGGTCAATCCGGTCGTAAAGAATAATCTTCGAAGCGGATCTCTTTAGGCTACGGCTGCTTTCCAACACCCAGATCAGAATGATTGACAGGGCGTTGGCTGCGAGGATCAGAAGCAGGTCGCCTGTTCCGAGAACGTAGTGTGGCGCGTTGTCCGAGACACCGGTGACAATGTAGAGCGGAGTCAGACCGTTTACGGCCGCGATGGCGATGATGACGAACAGGTATGTCATCTCACGGATCGGCACTGTCTCTGTCCTGTAGCGGATCACCCCGAAGATCGCGAAAAGTCCGAGGGTCAGGCCGACTCCGACATCTACCCTGCCCATAGCGTAGAGTAGAAGCAGCATCGCTGAGGAGAAGGTCACGAATGTGAACACATAGTCTCTCCTGCGGCTTTTCGGGTAGTAGAGCAGACGGACTATCACCCAGCAGGACAACAGATTGAGAAAGAATCTCAGCGCAAGTTCCGTCAGGCTTTGGGCCGTGCTCATCACCGGATCGGAGAGTGACTGGATGCCAAGAAGCTCGCTTTCGTCTAAAGCGGCCGGAGCAAAACTGGATTGTAGCATTTTATGTAAAAGTTTTTGTTCAATTTGTCAATATATCTGATTTTCTCTTTGAATCTTCCGGTTCGCGCACTTGAGTCCGTGAGCGAAACCCCGATGCAGTACTTGCTGATTCTGAAAGGCTTGACGCGATGCTTCAGAAGGATGTCCTTCATTTCACTATGCGTTCTGCCATCCTGTTTGAGCTCGATGATGACAGCCGCTCCCAAATTGGCAGTGGCTCCGGTTCTAAGATTTTTGAAAGTTACTGATGTGTCAATCGTAAGCCTTTCGGTCAATCCTTTGTTGACTAGGGTGATACGGTTGAACAAGGTCTCGACGGCAGGTGAAACTTCTTCCACGGAATAGCCTGAATGGGAGGACAGCCAGAGACGGGCTTCCGGATCGCTCCTGAAATCCTGAAAATCAGCCAATGGGATCTCAACGCGCTTCTTGCGGGTCCTGGAATGGTTGTTTTTTTTCTTGACCTCAAGGAAGCAAAGCCCTGATTCACAGTAAACACGAGTCCTGACCTTTTGTCTGACGAGCTTTCCTCTGCGGTGCTCTGCGAACATCTGGAGATCAGAAGTGTCGAAATAGATGCTGTCGTAGGCGTGCAGTCGTTCCCCATCGGATTCAAAGATCATGTAGCCCCGGTCAAGCGCATCTTCCAAAATGTTTTTGAGCATCAAGGTGTCAGTGACGAACTTTGTGTCTATCCGGTTCATCAGCCTTATGGAATCCATCCTTTCGAGAGTTATGGGCTCGAACCGGCTCAAAAGGCTGTTGTCAATCACCGGAGGCCGCGTAGGAATATTCATACACCTTGCACCGTTTGAGTTTTCCTTTTGAGTCATAGACATATTCGGTCTTTTTTCTCCCTAACTCATTGAATTCGAACTTGCGGATGTTGTCGAGCCGGTTCGATGAATCGTAGGTCAGCACCCTCTGAAGTTTCCCGTCGGGGGAATATTCAAACTTTTTGCGCCACTTCTGGCCTTTGCGGTCGTACTCGGCTTCCTCGATTTTCTTGCCACTTTCGTTGTAGATTGTCAGATGGTCAAGGACCTTCTGGTTCGAGCCGGCATCAATGTTCCATTCCTTGACTGTCAGATTGCTTTTGCTCGTCTTCTCCTGTGCCGTGAGAGACAGACCGAAAAGTGACAAAATTATGATTATGAATATCTTCGCTCTCATATTCAATGAATATTTTGGTTTACCATCTGCCGCCAGGACCGCCTCCAGGGTTGCCTCCACCGGGATTACCCCCTGGGTTACCCCCAGGATTACCCCCGCCACCGGTGCCGCCTTGCGCCTCCATCGAAGCGGTTAGGGTCGTGCTTCCGGAGGATGTCTTCAAAGTGTAACTGCCACCGCTGACAAGATCGGGGTGAGAGATCACGATTCCGTTGCCGCCTTTGCTCGGAGCTGTGAATGTTATCAGGAGAGTGTCTCCATCGTAGAGTGAATATTCCGTATTTGATGTCCAACTCGTCACGTTGAGGACAGGTTGCGTGATGCTTGCCCCAGACTCGATGCCACCGAACGCCAGTAACGTGCCACCGCTTATGTAAAGTTGGTGCCTTTCCTCTGTGTTTGCATCAAGTGCTACTTCCGGAGAACCACATCCAACCGCGAAGATGTAACCGCCTTTGATGAACATGTCTCCGTTGGCGTCAAGCCCGTCATTTCCAGAGGAGTATGCATAGACCTGGCCTCCGCTGATCATCATGTCCGAGCCGGAATTGATGGCGTCGTCGCTTGCCGAGCTGCTGACATTCCCAGCTGTGATTGTGATCGCTCCTTTCGCCTCGATTCCCTCGTGGGAGGCGCATGTCACATCAACATCAGTTCCATCGAAATAGAGGTCGCCTTGGAATCTGATTCCCTTTGAGGACTTTGACTCTGAGGAACTTGAGCCACCGCCCCATGGACCTTGTGAGGATGAACTGCCGTAGTTGGCCCCGCTGGCGACGACTTTCACCGTGCCTCCGTTGAAATGACCGTCCCCATCGCAGGCTATTCCTTTGCAGCCTTTTCCGCTGACAGTCACGCTCAGGCTTCCGCCATCAATGACGAAGGACTCATCGGCCTTGATTCCCGCCGCACCGGTCAACTCTCCGTCAACGATTCCCGCCGAGCTGGTCGAGACGATGGTGACTGTGCCGTCTGAGAGAGAAAACTCACCATCCGTAGAGATTCCTTTCTTCCCTGTCGCAGAGGTGTTTACATTCAATGTGCCGCCACTGACCGTCACTTTCTCGCTGCCTCTGATTCCGTGGCCTCCGGTTGAGGTGACATTGATCGTGACTCCGTTTTGTATGGCCACGTAGTCATCGCTCGTGATCCCGGCCTTTCCGTTGGCAGTGACGGTAAGGCTTCCGTCTCCGCTGAAAATCAATTGCCCTTCGCTGAAGAAAGCTGCTTTCATGTCCTCGTCCGAGGTTTGATCAGGATAGTCTCCGGAGGAGTTCACCGCTCCGTCTGTGAGATAATTCTCTCCGGTCACTACAACCGATGTTTTCTTGTGGCTTTGGTTGTTGATCGCGGCTCCATTCGGATTCTTGAGATTAAGCCCTTTGAGCTCAATGACTTGCTTCGTGGAACTGTACAGTTTGAAAAATCCGTCGGAAGCGGTACCGCTGAGCTCGTAGGTGATAAGGGCCTCGGAGGTGTTGTTCACCGTCACGTCGTTGCCGCTCACTTGCACGATGCCGGACGGGTCGCCGCTGACGGTGGCACCGCTTTCAGAGAACACAATGCTGATGGTGCCGTCTGTCGTGATGACCTCGTCATCGTCCGAAGGTTCGTCGATGGTGTCGATCAGGTTCCCGCTGCAGGAACTCATAATCAATAGAAATGCAAGATATGACCGTTTCATAATGCTGAACGTTTTCTGGTTTCCGGGCGAAAGTTATGACACCAATCGTGCCTTTGTCGGGATTTTTCAGCAAACGGGCGGATTTCTTCAACGAATCGTCGGGTGGGATTCGGAACATTGTTGTATTTTTGCCGATGGAAGATGAAAAGATTGAAAGAATATCGTTCTGTCTTGGTCTGGATTGTCATCTGGGCCGTGGTCTTCATTGTGGAGATCCTTGTGGCTTGGTATGAGGTGATGTCTGGTGGTTCATTCACTTTCGGTCACCTTTTGGTCAGACGTTTTTTGCTTCCGACCATGCCTTTTGTCATACTGTTCTTTGCCCACGACTTGTTTCTCGCTCCTATTCTTGTGCAAGGCAAAAAAGTGTTGGGGTACATTCTGAGTGTGACTGCCCTGATGGGGCTGTTTTCACTCTATGTGCTTTATTCCGATGGTTTTCTCAAGCCAGAGCCTCGTCCTGATCATGGGGAAATGATGCACCGTCCCTCTTCTGGGCAGACCCCACCTCCGCCGCTCCCTGAGCGATTCGATGGGAAACGGTTTCATGATCGCGATGATCATCACCTGCCCGACCGTGACATGATGCCTATCGGAGCCAGCGTGAGCAAGATAATCATCGCTCTTATGATGCTTGGAGTGGATCTCGGAGCGAAATACTTCTCTAACTACACTCTGGGAAAGAAGCGTCTGGAGGAGTTGGAAAAGGAGAACCTGCGGTACAGACTTGAATATCTCCGCTACCAGATCAACCCGCATTTTTTCATGAATACGCTCAATAATATTCATGCGTTGGTGGATGTGTCACCGGAAAAGGCTAAGGACAGCATCGTGGAACTGTCCCGCATGATGCGTCACGTCCTGTACGACAGCAACGGCCCGACCGTCGCCCTTTCAAAGGAGATCGACTTCCTGCGGCACTATCTGTACCTGATGCGCCTGCGCTACACCGACAGCGTGAGGATTGAATATTCCTTTCCTGAGGATGACGGTGGGACTCAGGTCCCTCCGCTTCTGATGGCTACAATCGCAGAGAACGCATTCAAGCACGGTGTGAGCTACAAGTCTGATAGTTACATACGGCTGTCAGTCGCTTTGGAACCCGGAAAAATGATATTCCGCTGCGCCAACAGTTTGAGAGACGGTCAGGACGAGCGGACTGTCGGTGGGATCGGACTCGATAATATTCAGAAAAGACTTTCATTGCTCTATGGTGAGGACTTTGTCCTGCATATTGACGAGTCTTCCGCTGAGTATGAAGTACTTATGGTTTTGCCTTCAAAACCTGTTTCAGTATGTTAAGGGTGATCGCAGTGGATGATGAGCCGTTGGCCCTCGGACAACTTGAAAAGTACATCTCCAAGGTCCCGTTCATGTCGCTGACAGCGGCCTGCCACAGCGCTTTCGAGGCCCGTGAGGTCCTGGAGTCCGGGGAGGTGGACGCTATGTTTTTGGACATCAACATGCCGGACCTTTCCGGGATGGATCTTGTCAAGACCTTGAAGCGTCCTCCGCTCGTGGTTTTCACGACCGCCTATTCTGAATATGCCGTCGAGGGCTTCAAGGTCGATGCCGTGGATTATCTCCTGAAGCCTTTCACCCTCAGCGAATTCATCGCCTCTGCTGAGAAGCTCCGCACTCGTTTCGAGATGATCCATGCCGTTGGTTCGGTATTAGTCGCCAAGCCCGCTTCCCTGACATCGGATTCCAATCCGCTGACTTTCAGCGCTTCAACCCAATCAGTCTCCGAAGATTTCGTGTTCTTCAAGGCCGACTACAAGATCATAAAAGTTGAGGTTTCCGACATCGTCTATGTCGAGGGCATGAGCGAGTACCTGAAGATCTACCTCGCAAGCGAGCCGATGCCCAAGGTCGTGCTTATGAGTTTCTCCAAACTACTTGAGAAGCTCCCCGCCACCCGTTTCGTCCGTGTCCACCGCTCCTACGTTATCAACCTCGCCAAGGTTCAGGAAGTCAGCTCCGGCGTCATCCTGATGACCGGTGGCAAGACTATCCCAATCGGTGTCAGCTACCGCTCTGCCCTTATGAATATGCTGTAACAGAGGTTGGGTGCGTAAAATCTTTCTTACCACTCACGGTACTGCATGGATTGGTGTCCCGTGAGTAAAAAGTTTGATTCTGCGCACGGCATTATGGATTTAGGCTGGCAGAGATTGAGAATGTCTGGTGACGAAGACTTCCAGAAAGAAAAGAATACTGAACGCGCAGGCGGTCCAATATATTCCTGAAAGATCGTCCGGGAAGAATCTGGCCGCCAGCGGTGTTGCCACAAGAGGGGAGAGGAACTGCCCGGCATAAAGTGCTGCTGAAAGGAGCGGCATCACTGTCGTGGCCGCCTCCTGGCCGGCTTTTATTGATGCGATCGTGTTCAGGTAAGGGACCCCGATGCCGTTGGCGATTCCGATGAACAGGCAGCCGGCAAGCAGGGAAGAAATGCTTTGCGAGATGGCTAAGCATAGGTAACCCAACAGAAAGAATGCGGGTGAGAAATACTTGACAGACAGTCTGAACAGTCTCATCATCCCGCCGAACACCACTCCGACCAACGCTGCCACCACATCAAGCGCCACCATGATGATGGTCACCGCTATAGGATCCAAAGACGTCGTCTTGACGCAGATGGCCGAAAAATTGGTTGGGAATATGAAAAAACAGATCATCAGAAGCAGCATTCCGAGGACGGAAGGGTAGAATCTTTTGAGGTTGCGGAAGAAGCCTCCGGACCCTTTCGGGCTGTGCAGCCTTTCGCCGGGCAGGAACAGAAGGACAAGAATCAGGACAAATAACCCCATTGAATATACCAGGAAGGCATAGTTCCATCCGACTTTGGCCAGCACCCCGGCGATCAATGTCGCGATTACGCCTCCTATCTGGTTCATGGCGGCGCAGAGACCCATCAGTCTGGATTGTTCCTCGGGTGGGAAATAATAGGACAACAGACCTGTTGACAACGGCATTATCATTCCGACGGACACGCCCAGCAGCGCGCGCAGGATGAGTATCGCCGAGATGTCTTCAAGGAAGAACGCACCGGTGCCGGAAACGATGTACAGGGCAAGTCCAATTATAGCGATGCCCTTTGTTTTCATGATTCTGCACAGGAATGGAAAGCAAAGATTCGTGACAATGATGAAAAGCGCCGGGAGACTGACGATGAATTGGATCAGAAGGTCCGGTTTGTCAGCGAAATGAGCCTTTACAGCCCACAGCGCCGGTGCCATCGCCGCCCCGGCCATGACCGTCAGAAGACTGATTGAGAGAATGGTGAACGTAAGTCGTCCAGAGATTTGCTTCGTCTGCATAAAATTTTGATTTTTAATTGAATATAATCCTTTGGAGTACGGGCTCTGCCAAGCCCGGATTCTTCAGACGCTATTCCAGACGCTTACAAATCCGCACCGCAAAAGTACAAAAAAATCGGAAACCGATTGATTTCTTTCTGAAGATTGTTCAGGAATATGGCCGCGTGGGCTCCGTCCATCTGTGTGTGGTGGAACTGGAACGAGACCGTGAGGGTTTTCCAGAACCAACGGCTCCGGTACTTGCCCCAAATCAGGAACGGGTTGTTGAATATGCCGCTGTACATTCCGACCGCCCCGTCAATCTCATACTTCGCCAATGCCGATGTCCCGATGACCATGCTGTCCGTAAGGTCGTGATTCGTACAGCTTTCGGCCACTTGCCGTGTGAGTTTCAGATAGTTGTCGTTGAAGGTTTGCAGATCCTCGCAGAACGGGATGTCGCATGAACTGACTTCACCGTCCCTGTTCGCGACAATGGTGTTTACCGCCAGGCTGTCATATTCAATCAACTTTTCGCCGACTGGCAGCATGTAAAACTCCTTCACTCCGCTTGCCGCCCTGCCGATGCAGTAGCACATTAACATGTTGAATTTCAGTCCGGTCCTTCGGCTTATCCTTGCCAGTCGGGTGACATCGATGGTCTTGAAGAACGTCACCATCGGCATCGGGGCGCGCATCCAGAACTCAAAGGCGTAGGCTCTGGTGGTCTCTTTGGGATTCACTTCTTTCATTCTTTCTGATTTTTATGAATATGTCTGCGAAAGTAGCGGAATCCCTTGATGGCGGATAGAACAAAAGGGACATTTCAAGCGGTAAAATGATGACTCGCCTAAGGTGAGGAAATCTGTTTACATTACACCGGATTCGAGAATAGGTCAGAGTGAATGCTTGTCGTTTTCAGTAACATGGCCGGTGTCACTCCGCTGAACCTCCTAAACTCCCTTATGAAATGAGACTGATCAGCATAGCCGCTGGCGTAGGCTACCTGACTCAGCACGGATTCGCCTGATTGCATCATGGCCAATGCCTTTTGGAAGCGGACGATCCTTGAATATTCCTTAGGGTTGACGCCTACAAGCGAACGGAACAACCTCTCGAACTGCTTTTTGCCAAGGCAGGCGATGGCGGCCAGGTCT
>DBKH01000074.1 GCA_002297815.1 Bacteroidales bacterium UBA755
CCTGGGCCATTTCTCTGCGCCCACATCTCTGTGGGACCCCTTATCCCGAAGTTACGGGGTCAATTTGCCTAGTTCCTTGGCCGTGATTCACTCGAGCACCTTAGGATTCTCTCCTCACCCACCTGTGTCGGTTTACGGTACGGGCTGATCGTATCTTAACGCTTGTCGCTTTTCTCGCGAGCAGGTTTACCTGCGCTGTCGGATCGCCCGAAGGCTCTCCGTACTGTCGGCTTTCAGTCTCCCTACGGCCTTTAACGGGGAATTCCGTCTCCCCGCGGCAGTTTCACTTCTCGGTCACGACTACACTCTACGCTCAGGCTGCGGAATATTAAACGCATCTGCATCGGGTACACCTTTCGGCTTCCCCTTAGCTCCCGGCTTAACCGGGGCCGTTTAGCGTGGCCCCGGAAACCTTGGGTTTTCGGTGGAGATGTTTATACATCTCTTGTCGTTACTCATGCCTACATTTTCTTTTCCGGACGCTCCAACTCATCTCACAATGAATCTTCAGCGCCGACCGGAATGCTCCCCTACCACGACTGCTGCTTTGCAGCCGTCCTCGGCTTCGGCGACGGTCTTGATGCCCGATCATCATCCACGCGGCTCCGCTCGACCAGTGAGCTGTTACGCACTCTTTGAATGAATAGCTGCTTCCAAGCTAACATCCTGGCTGTCTCTGCGGTGCCACTTCGTTCTGTCTCAACTTAGACCGTTCTTCGGGGCCTTGGCCGGAGGTCTGGGCTCTTACCCTCTCGCCGCTGGATATTAGCACCCAACGACTCACTCCCGTCCTAGTACCTACGCGCATTCGGAGTTCGTCTGGAATTGATAGGCGGCGAAGCCCTCGCTTCCAATCGGTAGCTCTACCTCACGCAGGCAACGGACGAGGCTGTCCCTAAAGACATTTCGGGGAGTACGAGCTATCTCCCAGTTTGATTGGCCTTTCACTCCTACCCTCATCTCATCCAAGCCCTTTTCAACGGAAACTGGTTCGGGCCTCCAGTGCCTGTTACGGCACCTTCACCCTGGACAAGGGTAGATCACTAGGTTTCGCGTCTGCTCAATCCGACTGAACGCCCTATTCAGACTCGCTCTCGCTGCGGCTCCGCCACTGAATGGCTTAGCCTCGCCGGATTGAAGCAACTCGTAGGCTCATTATGCAAAAGGCACGCTGTCACACCTTAATTGGTGCTCCAACCGCTTGCAAGCGCACAGTTTCAGGTTCTCTTTCACTCCCCTGCTCGGGGTGCTTCCCACCTTTCCCTCACGGTACTGGTTCACTATCGGTCTTCGGCAGTCTTTAGCCTTACGGGATGGTCCCCGTAGATTCGGACAGGATTCCACGTGCCCCGCCCTACTCAGGTGCCAAATTCAACTCAGTTATTCTACCTGTACGGGAGTATCACCCTCTTCGCTATATCTTTCCAGATATTTCCAGTTCTTAACCAAATCTCTATCTCTGGTCCTACAACCCCGCATGGTCCGTAAACCACACGGTTTAGGCTCTTCCCTCTTCGATCGCCACTACTAAGGGAATCGACTCTTTCTTTCTTCTCCTCCGGGTACTAAGATGTTTCAGTTCCCCGGGTTCGCCCCGATTTGCATCGGTGCACGGCCTTCAGCCGTGCGGGTTGCCCCATTCGGATATGTCCGGATCAATTCCTGTTTGCAAATCCCCGGACCTTTTCGCAGCTTACCGCGTCCTTCGTCGCCTGCCGAAGCCAAGGCATCCTCTGTGCGCTCTGACTTCTCTTTCTCTGTGAATCTCGTGTTGTTGTGAAATTGTATCAACCTAAATCTCTTTTCGGCTAATCTATTTCTTTTCACTTACCTCGTTGTAATCTCTCAGTATTGTCAATGATCTTGCTTTTTGTTCCGCTTCTTCCGAAACGGGCTGCAAAGATACGGACTTTTTCTTTACCTCCAAATTTTTTTTGATATTTTTTCATAAAAATTTTTCAGGGTTGGGGTTTTTCACCTTAATATAGTATATTTGTTTTTGTGTTGGGGTGTTAGGTGCTTCTTTTGTCACTTCGACAGGCTCAGCGAACGGAAAGGCTAGATTAGTGGCTAGTGACAGGGCGCTTCGACAGGCTCAGCGACCTCAGCGACCTCAGCGGCCGGGAAGCTGCGGTCCCTGAGCTTGTCGAAGGGACTAAAGGAACAAAAGGAACTAGAAGGAATAAAACAAAGAACAAAAATAACAATCAATGAAAGAAACAAGAAATTCATTGCCGGAGAACGCTCAGAGGGAGCTAGCACCGGGAGAAGAGTACAAGCCGCTGTTGGGGGCGGAAAGGAAATGGGCGGAGGTGACGCCATATTCAGTAACCTTGGGTCTGCTGATGGTGGTGATTTTCTCCGCGGCAGCTGCTTACCTTGGGCTGCGCGTTGGGCAGGTCTTTGAGGCTGCTATTCCTATCGCTATTATTGCTGTGGGATTGACCAGTGCCTTGGGCAAAAAGGAAGGTCTGGGGCAGAATGTCATCATCCAGTCCATCGGAGGCTGTTCCGGGGCCGTGGTGGCAGGTGCGATATTCACACTCCCGGCCATCTACATTTTGGGAGTGGATGTCAATTTCATGCAAATGTTCCTTTCGTCACTGCTTGGCGGTGTTTTAGGAATATTATTCCTCATCCCTTTCCGGAAATATTTCGTAAAAGAGATGCACGGGAAATATCCTTTCCCAGAGGCGACAGCGACTACCCAGATCCTCGTGAGCGGTGAAGGTGGAGGCAAGGGAGCAGGAACGCTTTTGGTGAGCGGCCTTATCGGAGGCCTTTACGACTTCATTGTCAGCACTTTTGGTGCGTGGGCAGACACGGTGAGCACAACCGTGATGGGATTCGGACAGACAATCGCTGACAAGGCTAAGGTCGTGCTGAAACTGAACACCGGAGCGGCAGTGTTGGGCCTTGGCTACATCGTCGGCCTTAAATATGCCTTCATCATCTGCTGCGGAAGTTTTCTGGTGTGGCTGGTAATCATTCCGCTGATGAATCTTATCTGGGGTGATCAAGTGATTGATTTGATGGGGACTGGAGTAACCATGACAATTGGGGAGATGAGCCCCGACCAGATATTCAAGGATTATGCAAGGCACATCGGAATCGGTGGTATCGCGACTGCCGGAATCATTGGCATCATCAAGTCGTTCGGTGTAATCAAGTCGGCTGTTGGTCTGGCAGTCAGCGAGTTCGGAAAGAAAGGTGGCAAGGTTGAGAACACCGAGAGGACGCAGGAGGATATTCCTATGAAGACCATCGTGTTCGGAATTGTGCTGACGCTTCTGGCGGTGTTCGCTTTCTTCGCTTTCGGTGGGGTAGTGAACAACATCTGGCAGGCGGTCGTGGGACTTCTGATAGTTGCGGTAATCTCGTTCCTATTCACAACTGTGGCAGCCAACGCCATCGCCATCGTGGGAACGAACCCAGTGAGCGGAATGACGCTTATGACGCTGATCATCGCAGCGCTTATCCTTGTTGGAGTGGGACTTAAGGGTAATGCTGGAATGGCCGCGGCTCTGTTCATCGGAGGAGTTGTCTGCACAGCGCTGTCGGTAGCAGGGTCGTTCATCACAGATTTGAAAATCGGCTACTGGATCGGTAGTACTCCAAAGAAGCAGGAAGGTTGGAAGTTCGTGGGTGTGGCCGTGGCAGCAGCGACGGTCTGCGGAGTGATGCTCGTGCTAAACAAGACTTACGGATTCGTCGGAGATCAGGCACTTGTGGCTCCTCAAGCGAATGCGATGGCAGCAGTGATTCAGCCTATGATGAACGGTGGTGGTGCTCCATGGCTGCTTTACGGAATCGGTGCGGTGCTGGCCATCGTGCTTACTTTCTTCAAGATACCAGCTTTGGCGTTCGCGCTTGGAATGTTCATTCCAATCGACCTTAACCTGCCGCTGCTGGTGGGTGGTGCGATTTCCTGGTACGTTAGTACACGTTCTAAGGACAAGGCTCTGAACGAGGCACGCCTGAACAAGGGTACGTTGATCGCATCCGGGTTCATAGCCGGTGGTGCTTTGATGGGAGTTGTGAGCGCACTGTTGAAGTTCTTCAACGTGGATTGGTTTATGTCCGGTTGGAACGCTCAGTACGGTGAGGCGATTGCGATCATTCCGTTCATCGGAATCATTGCTTACACTGTGATTGCTTCTTTGAAGGCTAAGGAATAAAAATCGGTCACTGAGCCTGCCGAAGTGACTTTCCGGGCGCTTCGACAAGCTCAGCGACCGTGGAAAAAAGAATATAACAATGGAAAAAGTTTTAGACAGGTTCCTGAGGTACGTCAGCATTGACACTCAGTCGAACGAGGAATCAGAAAGCCAGCCATCAGCGGAAAAGGAGCTGAATCTGCTCCGGATGCTACGCGATGAGCTTCAGGCTCTGGGAGTGGAAGCCACTCTTGATGAATATGGTTACGTGATGGGGTCAATCCCTTCTAACATCGAGGCGAAAGTGCCGGCAATTGGCTTCATCGCCCATGTGGACACGGCTCCTGACGCTTCGGGGGCGAACATCAAGCCTCAGATCATCAATGAATATGATGGTGGGGATATTCCTTTAAAAGGGGTGCCGGGGTTGGCGCTGAAGCCTTCGGAGTTCCCGGAAATGCTTCATTATGTGGGGCAGACGCTCATCACCACCGATGGAACCACCCTTCTGGGCGCAGACGACAAGGCCGGTGTGGCCGAGATTATGGATGCGGTGCAGTACATCGTGGAGCATCCGGAGTTCAAGCACGGTGAGATCAAGATCGGGTTCACTCCGGACGAGGAGATTGGGCGCGGTGTGGTGAAGTTCGATGTCAAGAAGTTCGGGGCTGAATATGCCTACACGATGGACGGAGGAGAGATCGGTGAGTTGGAGTTCGAGAACTTCAACGCGGCTTCGGCTAAAATCCACATCCAGGGCCGCAACGTGCATCCGGGCTATGCGAAGGGCAAGATGAAGAACGCGATTCTTATCGCAATGGAGATGAATGGGTTGCTGCCGGTTCAGCAGAGGCCGGAATACACCGAGGGCTACGAGGGTTTCTTCCATGTCGTCGGCATCAACGGCTCTGTGGAGGAGGCTGATGTGACTTACATCATCCGTGACCATGACCGTGCTGAGTTCGAGAACAAAAAAACCATCATGCAGAAATGCGTGGACTTCATCAATGTGAAGTACGGAGAAGGTACCGCGACAGCCGTGATTAAGGATCAGTACTACAACATGCGTGAGCAGGTAGAGCCTCACTATCATGTGGTGGAGAAGGCTGTGAAGGCGATGGAGATGGCCGGAATCAAGCCGAAGATTCAACCAATCCGCGGAGGCACCGATGGGGCCAACCTGAGTTTCAAGGGCTTGCCTTGCCCGAACATATTCGCTGGCGGTCTGAACTTCCACGGCAAGATGGAGTTCGTGCCACTCCAAAGCATCGAGAAGGCCTCTCAGGTCATCCTCAACATCATCTCGCTTTACGCGGAGTAGTTTGTTGTACAGAAAGTCCCGGACGCTTCGACAAGTTCAGCACCCGGGACTTTGGCATATTCATAAATTGTTTATTACTTGATGACACCGAGTTCCTTGCCGACTTTGATGAAGGCGGTGATGGCTTTGTCTAGGTGCTCGCGCTTGTGGGCGGCTGAGAGCTGGACACGGATGCGAGCTTGGCCTTTCGGGACAACCGGGTAGTAGAAGCCGGTCACAAATATTCCCTCATCAGCCATTTTGGCAGCGAACTTCTGGGAAAGAGGCGCATCGTAGAGCATTACGGCGCAGATGGCGCTTTGGGTCGGCTTGATGTCGAATCCAGCAGCCAGCATCTTGTCTCGGAAGTAGCTCACGTTCTCCTGCTGGCGGTCGTGGAGTTCGTTGCTTTCCTTGAGCATCTTGAACATCTCGATGCCAGCGGCAACGATCATCGGTGGCAGGGAGTTGGAGAAGAGATAAGGGCGTGAGCGCTGGCGAAGCATGTCGATGATCTCCTTGCGGCCTGTGGTGAATCCACCGACGGTGCCGCCGAAGGCTTTTCCGAGGGTGCCAGTGAATATGTCGATGCGGCCGTAGCAATTGAACTGCTCAGCGACTCCGTGGCCGGTCTTGCCGACAACTCCCGCGGAATGACTCTCGTCCACCATCACGAGGGCGTCATATTTCTCAGCCAGCTCGCAGATCTTGTCCATCGGGGCGACATTGCCGTCCATCGAGAAGACTCCATCGGTGCAGATGATGCGGAACCTCTGAGCCTGAGCCTCTTGGAGGCAACGCTCTAGGTCAGCCATGTCCGCGTTGGCGTAGCGGTAACGGACGGCCTTGCAGAGGCGCACACCATCAATGATGGAGGCGTGGTTTAGGGAGTCTGAGATGATCGCGTCATCAGCTGTCAGAAGCGGCTCGAAAACTCCACCATTAGCATCGAAACATGATGCGTAAAGGATTGTGTCTTCTGTGTGGAAGAAGTCAGAGATTGCGGCCTCAAGCTCTTTGTGCAGATCCTGAGTTCCACAAATGAAACGTACTGAGGACATTCCGAATCCCCTCTCGTCCATGGCTTTCTTCGCAGCTTCGATGAGCCTTGGAGAATCAGCTAGTCCAAGATAGTTGTTGGCGCAGAAGTTAAGAGCCTTGCTGCCGTCCTGAAGAGTGATCTCAGCTGATTGGGCTGAGGCAATGTTTCTCTCATTCTTGTAGAGTCCGGCTTCCTTGATGGAGGCGAGCTCTGCCTTTAGATGTTCCTGGAATTTTCCGTACATATCTAATAAAATTTTAAAACGTTTCGATTTCGCAGTGACAAATATATCAATTTTTGAGAAAATTGTTTAGATTTTGACATTACTAAGGCCATATATCGGAAAATAATGTAAATTTGCACTTGCTAATTTAGCAATAAACAAGCGATCTGCAATGAAAAATGTACTAGTGATAGGTTCGACCGGACAAATCGGATCCGAGCTGACAATGAAAATCAGGAATATGTACCCGGAAGGCAACGTTGTCGCCGGCTACATCAAAGGTGCTGAACCCAAGGGGATTCTGCTCGAAAGCGGCCCCGCTGAGGAGGCTGACGTCTGCAATGGGGAGCAGCTTCTTGGAATCGTGAAGAAGTACAACATCGACACGATCTATAATCTGGCGGCCCTGCTTTCAGCCGTGGCAGAAAAGAAGCCTCAGCTGGCATGGCACATCCAGATTGATGGGCTCATGAATATTCTTGAAATCGCAAGAGAGAACAATGTCGCGGTGTTTACCCCATCTTCAATCGGCTCGTTCGGTCCGGAGACCCCTCACCAGAACACTCCGCAGGACACCATCCAGAGACCACGCTCGATGTACGGTGTGACCAAGGTGGCCACTGAATTGCTCAGTGACTACTATCACACAAAGTACGGTGTTGACACTCGTTCCGTAAGATTTCCGGGGTTGATTTCCAACGTCACCCTTCCAGGTGGTGGCACGACGGACTATGCGGTTGAGATCTACTACGCTGCCGTGAAAGGAGAAGAATTTGTGTGCCCTATTGCTGCCGGGACATTCATGGACATGATGTACATGCCGGACGCGTTGAAGGCTGCTGTGGACATCATGAATGCAGATCCTTCTAAATTGAAGCATCGCAATTCGTTCAACATCGCCTCAATGAGTTTCGATCCAGAGATTCTTCGCAAGAAGATTGAGGAGCATATTCCTGGATTCAAGATGCGCTATGAGGTTGATCCTGTCCGTCAGGCAATTGCTGACTCTTGGCCGGATAAAATGGATGATTCCTGCGCTCGCGAGGAGTGGGGATGGACACCGTCTTACGATTTGGAGACGATGACTGTTGACATGATTGACGCTCTTAAGAAGAAACTTCTCTAAAAGAGACTCTTACAATAAAGGGAAAAGGGCTGGCCGCCAAGGTCAGTCCTTTATTTTTTGTTAGGCGCTTCGACAGGCTCAGCGACCGATAGCGGTTAGGCGCTTCGACAAGCTTAGCGACTGGTAGCGGCTAGGTGCTTCGACAAGCTCAGCGACCGGTGGACGTTGGTCACTGAGCTTGTCGAAGTGACGAGTTAATCGAAGTGCCCCTTCGCCTGATGGCTTTATTTTCGTAGGGCTTTTCGAGCTTTCTGTTTCTCGAAGCGAGCCTTATACTGCTCAATAATCCTCTCTTCTTTTTGTCGGCGTTTTTCCATCGCCCTCAACGTCTTCAGCGTCTTCTTACGTTTTTTCGCTAAAGCATTCTCTTCCTTTGCCTTAGCTTTGGCTGCATCGCGAGCATCGAGTTCCGCCCATCGAGCCTCTTTGGCTTCAGCACGCTCTCGACGCTTTTTGTCGCGCTCTGCCTTTTTGAGATCAACCGGATTCTTGGACAGCGAATCCGCAGCAGACACAGCTAAGGAATCGGACGTTGTCTTCAAACTGTCGCGTGTGGCGAGACTGTCCCTTTGGGCAAGGCTATCCCTAACAATGAGACTATCAGCAAGGGCAAGGCTGTCTTTTAAGGCCAAACTGTCAGCAACAGAAGCAAGCCTAAGGCTATCAGCGATTCTCGCTTCCTGAGCTTTGCGCTCGGCTTCAAGACGCTTTTGTTCCGCCCTGCGGACACGTTTCAAGGAATCCTGTCGTGCGAGCATCTTGTGCACACTATTAATGTAGCCAGGGAAATAGATGTCGGTCTGGACAAACTCAGCTCTTGGTACGCCCTCATAAGTCTTTCGTTCAGAGTTCCTTGGCTTATAAGAAGTGATGTCATCAGGAGACTTTGGACGCTTGTCAGGCTGCCAGTCAAAGCCTTTGAGAATCCTTTCGTCTTTTTTCATCTGAACAACGGGATAGGCATCGCTCTTGACGGCATCAAAGTAGTTTAGATCTTGGATATTCCCGTCTTTTAGCGCGGCTGTAAGCATCTTTGCCTCGAATTTATTGACGGTCGCGAGCGACCCGTTTTCCTCAATGAAGAACACCCCGGAAGCCCCTCCCATTGAATCGAAGCGCATCAAGGTTCCAGTGCTGTCAAAGTAGGCCATCATCTCAGTACCTCGAATCTGGTCATAGCTCAGGGAATCCTCCTGAACTATGATAAAGGCATTGGACATCAGACTAGCTTTCTCGATGGACTGATTCTTCACGATGACAGTGATGCTGTCTGCGGTGTACTGGTGCTTAACCTGATTCCAGACTATCGGGGTCTTGTAAAGTCTAATCAAAGAATCTAAATCATTGTAAGCCAAAGAATCGCACGTGACCTGCATGTCATTTCTAAATACTTTGACATTGCGGATGCCATAGATAAAACTGATCTTGGTGGAATCTTTCGGAACCATCGCAAGGGAATCAGCAGCGGCCAGAGAGTCGGACGGCATCGCCAATGAGTCGGTCGGAGCGGCCAATGAGTCTTGTGGGACGGTCACTTCGACAGGCTCAGTGACCGGATTGTGCGCTTTGGTCGTGTCGGGAACTGCCGAATGGATCTTCGACTGGGTGGTGTCTATGGCAGAAAACGACCAAAGAGGCGGTTCATATTCAAGGACATCATCCCATGGGGCTGGAAGACCTTGGCGGCCTTTCTTGGCTTTGCCAGCTACGTTCGGATCTTCCTCCCCTAGCTTCTTTCGGGCTTCCTCAGCTGCGGCCTTGGCGGCCTCGGCAGCCTTACGACGGTACTCGGTGATAGGATCAACATTGATTTCCTTCAGCCTGGCCTCGGATGATTCTATCTCAAAAGAAGGCACGTCACATTTTGGAATGCTTCGAAGGATGAGTGTGTCAGCTCCGATGTAGGCTGTGTCACGTTTTTCGCCTTGCTCGCTTATAGCAATCACTGCTGGATCACGGCTCATCTTTATGAAGGACAACGAGTCGATGTACTGCATGTAGCCAGCCACAGCGGCCACATTACGGGTGGTGTCCAAAAGCTCCACATTACCGAACATCTCAACATTGTTCGGAACACGGTAATAAACAAGGGTGTCCGCCCACGCTTCTTGATTTTCCGTCAGAAGGTGAACGTTCTTTGTGAATGTAAATTTCTCCTGAGTGCGGTCATAGACTCCAGCCATGGAAGAGAGCATGTTGTTGTCCTTCCATGCATTGGTTCCTGTTCCAAATGTCGCGATGTTAGTGGCGGTGTTGTAGTCCAAATCGTCTGTCTTGACGAAAATGGAATCAGTGTACATGTTGACATTGTTCGAAAAACAGAATGTGCTGAGTTTGGAATAATAGTGACCGTCCTGACTTTCGATGATCTGACCGTCTTTGTCGCGCAAGGCTCCTCCCCCACGGAATACCGCGATACTGTCCTTGGTGTTATAGTCTAAGTCCCTTGTCCTCAACGTATTACCATCTTTGTCTTTGAGCTGGACCAAATCTCCTCTAAACCGAGCCAGGTTCATGTCAATCAGGTAGTCCAAACTCTCGCTGCTGAGAACCGTGTTGTTCTGGATGATCTGCACGTTGCCGAACGCATTGATCACATTCATGTTGACATTCCACAGCGCGGTGTCACAAATCAAAAGGGTGGAATTGTGTTCAAAACGGGCATGGCCAAGAGCTTTTCTATAACGAAGGCCATACTCTTCAACCTGCTGCAACTCATCGCATCCAAGCAGACGAACCAAACTGTCTTTCTGCTCAGTGGCTTCCTGAGCGGAAAGACCGAGAGAAATCAGCAAAAAGAGTAATGAATATGCCAGACGTCTTGCAAGCATCAGTTTTCAGAGAACTTTGTAGTCCAAATCTGGCGGTGGAACTCACAATCTTTAAACATCGGGTCGATGACTATGTGCGTCTCTTTGATCTTCTTGGAGAGAAAATCATCAATCGCCTTCATCTGCTTGTCTAAACGCACTTGATCCTGAAGTTGGCTAAAATCCTCCTCGAACGAGGCAGTGTGCGCAGGGATTATCTTATCGACACGGATAATTTTGTAAAGGGTCTTTCCCACGATATAGTCCTTGATCTGGTCCTGACGACCTTCGTTGTCTGTGGATTCTACAGGCTCGGAAATCTCTCCTTCTTTCAAGTCCTTGATTGCCATGTAGTCTTCTGGCTTGAGCTGGTCAATCTCGAAATAGGCAGAGCCTGTGTTTGGATCGGACATCTGGCCACCGTTAGTCTTGGTGGCAGGATCCTGAGAATAGAAACTAGCAGCCATCTGGAAAGACACAGCATTGTTGTTGATCTCGGTACGGAGACTGTCCAGTGTCTTGAAAGCCTTTTCTCTGTCCTCATCGGTGTACTTAGGTTTCATCAGAATGTGGCGTGCATTGAACATGTCGCCTTTCTTCTCTATGACCTCTATGATGTGGAATCCGTCAGGAGTTTCGACAATCTGAGAAATCACACCCGGCTTCAAAGCCATGGCTGCATCTGAGAAAACTGGCCAGAAGATTGATTTTGAAGCCATTCCAAGCTCACCACCTTTACGGGCACTACCTGGGTCCTCTGAATATATTCGAGCGAGGGTAGAGAACTTTTCTCCATTGATGATCCTTTCGCGGAGGTCCAGCAACTTCTCGCGTACAGCCAAGTTGGCGGCCTCACGGTCAGGGTAAAGACAGATCTGACTAAGCCTGTACTTGATCGGGACTATCGGGAGATTCTTGACATCGACCGTGTCAAGATATTCCTTGACATCATAAGGTGTCATTTCAGGAATCTCTTTCATGATTTCCTGCTGCGCCTGTTGGGTAAGGCTCATCTCCTCGTACTGCTTGCGCCACTCCTGGCGAAGGCGGTAGAGAGGCTTCCCAAAATATTCCTCAACCTTGTCTTCACCTCCTAGGTAGGTCAGCATCCTGTCCGCCTGTTGGGAAAGGCTACCCTCAACCATGTCTTGATTGACGGTGAGGGAATCGATTCTTGCCTGCATAAGGAACAACTTTGACTCTAGAATAGACTCCAGAACCTCACAACGGACATTCCTGTCCGAAGACATGCCCTGAGCGTTACGGTCCTTGACGGCTCCTTCTATGTCAGAAATCATGACCGCCTCATTGCCAACGACCGCGATGGTCTTGTCAACGTATTTGTATTTTTGCGCTGAGGCCGTCGCACAGGTCGCTGCGAGGGCTAAGATGGTGATTGCTAATTTCTTTATCATTTCGAATATATTACAAAATTCTCCTTAAGTCTGGCGTCTTCCATCAAGTCTCGTTCCAAACCTGCAAGGAGTTCGTGTTTTCTTCCGCTGATGATGATGTCTTTTATCCTGTCCGAACAGTACTCGACAGGAGCGATCTCGCCAGCCTTCCGGCTATCGACTATGTACGCAACAGAGATTTTGTCCTCTCCGTCAGGCATCTGAATGAATTGGCCTTCACGGGCAGACAGCATCTGAACATAATCGACCCCGAACTCCGCAGCAAGCTTCACTGCATCGATCCACGCGCTGGAGAAATCCCGGTAGCGAAATGCTGAGTTAAACGCTACACTGTCAGCGGCAATCACGTCCGCGACATCATCCGAAGACATTAATTTCTTGATTTTTGCAAGGTTAGGTGAATCCTTGGAGATGTTCAAGAAACGGGCTTTCATGATAGGCCTTTCTAGTTTGAAGGACTCGCTATGGGAGCCGTAGTAGTCTTCGATCTGCTTGGACGAGACGGTTGTGTCGAGCCTTTCATTGATGTACCGCTGTTCATAGCGGTAGCGCAAGAGAGACTGACGATAGGCTTCAAGTTCCTTTGACACATCCTTTTCCTCCTTAGTGAGCTGCTGTTGGGCGATGTCCACGAAAGCTTTATCCTTGGCCCAAGAGTTAATGTAGGCGTTGGCCAGATTCACACTGTCTTCTGGAGAAGTTCCATTCGGGATTACTTCTTCCAATTCAGAGCGGTATAGCTTGTGATCCCCGAATTTAGCGACAACCTCTCCGTCATGAATCAGAGAAGAGATGGCCTTACAAGAAGGGGCAACGGCTAGAGCCGCTGTCAAAAGGAACATTGCAAACCGATTGAGCATAACTAACTAACGAGAATAGTTCGGTGCTTCCTTTGTGATGGTGACATCGTGAGGATGGCTCTCAAGGAATCCAGCATTTGTGATGCGGACAAACTGAGCGTCACGAAGAGCATCGATGTTACGTGCTCCACAGTAGCCCATTCCGGCCCTTAGTCCACCTACCAATTGGTAAACCACTTCTGAGACGGTACCTTTGTAAGGGACCTGAGCGACAATTCCTTCCGGAACCAATTTCTTGATGTCAGCTTCCATGTCCTGGAAGTATCTGTCCTTGGAACCTTGCTCCATGGCTTCAAGGGAGCCCATACCACGGTAAGACTTGAAACGACGGCCATTCATGATGATGGTCTCGCCCGGAGACTCTTCTGTTCCCGCGAGCAGAGAACCGGCCATGATCGTCGATGCTCCAGCGGCAAGTGCCTTGACGATGTCTCCCGAATATCTTATACCTCCATCTGCGATCACTGGAACTCCTGTTCCTTGAAGAGCATAAGAGGCTTCCATCACGGCTGTAAGCTGAGGAACACCGATTCCAGCGATGATTCTCGTTGTGCAAATCGAGCCAGGGCCAATACCCACTTTCACAGCTTTCACCCCAGCATCGGCCAAAGCCTTTGCTCCTGCTGCTGTGGCGACATTACCGGCCACAATCTGGAAATCCTTGTAAGCATCGCAAGCCTTCTTAATCATCTGGAGAACGCCTTCGGAGTGTCCATGAGCTGTGTCAAGAACCACTGCATCCGCTCCGGCATCTATCAGCATGCCTATCCGATCCAAAGTGTCGGCCTTAATTCCGGCAGCAGCAGCGACAAGCAAACGTCCCTTGCTGTCTTTGGAAGCAATCGGATTGTCTTTTATCTTCATGAGATCCTTGTAGGTGATAAGCCCCACAAGTTTGCCATCATTGTCAACAACGGGAAGTTTCTCAACCTTGCTATGCTGAAGGATTTTTGTAGCGTCCGACAAGGTTATGCCCTTAGGTGCTGTCACAAGATTCTCCTTCGTCATCACCTGAGCCACAGGCTGTTGCATGTTCTCCTGGAAACGAAGGTCACGGTTTGTGACGATTCCGATAAGAAAACCATTGGCATCAACCACTGGTATGCCACCGATGTGATGCTTCTTCATCATAGCAAGAGCATTACCCACAGTCGCATCGGGACTGATCGTCACAGGATCATAGATCATCCCATTCTCAGCTCTTTTGACATGGCGCACCTGTTCGCACTGTTTCTCGATGGTCATGTTCTTGTGGATCACACCGATACCTCCAGCCCTTGCCATCGCAATAGCAAGATCAGCTTCTGTCACTGTGTCCATTGCAGCAGACACAATCGGGGTGTGGAGTTTAATGTCGGTCGTGAAATTTGTTGTGACATCAACGTCACGAGGAAGTACATCGGAATGTGCCGGAACCAGCAAAACGTCATCGAAGGTAAGGCCTTCGGAAATCTCTCGGTTTACAAACTTCGCCATTATTAGTGTAATCAAATAAATTTGACAAATATAAGAATTTTCACGCAATAATCAGTGGTGTTGACGGGGAATATAATCGTCCCTGCCAGGTGCTACGTTCCACTAGACGATTGTCTAAGAGGCGGAGGATCTCAAAATTGCGCACTAGTCCCCAAGGGGTGTCGTTCACGAAGCGCGGTGGGACCTCTCCAGCGACCCTTTCAATGTAAAGATCGGGGCGAAGGCGTTCCAACATGTCGATGATAAAGTCCAGATACTCATCGAGTCCGGGGCAGTAGAAGGCTGAGGGGTCGGTGGAATATTCCTTTTCCATCGCTGTGCCTTTGACAATCTGAAGCTGATGGAATTTGACGGAGCGCAATGGAAGTGAGGAGATTAGCCCACACTGGTCCAGAAGCATTTCCCTTGTCTCACCGGGAAGGCCGAGGATAAAGTGGGCACCTGTGTCGAGCCCTCTTTCGGCTGTCATGTTGACAGCTTCCCGAGCGCATTCGAAGTCGTGGCCTCGGTTGATTCTCTTTAGAGTCTTGTCGTAGCAGGACTCGATGCCGTACTCGACAACTACTATGGGGGCGTTCTGCGACTGTCCTGCAAAGGCTTGATCCTTCGACAGGCCCAGTGTCCGGTGCCAATCTGGAAGAATCCGGCCAGAGGAGAGGTCTGCGAGATAGTCCAGTTTCTCCTCATCAACGCAATCAGGACGCGTTCCGATCACTATGCCAACCACCTCAGGATGGCAAAGGACCTCCTCATAGAGTTCCCGAAGACGCTCTAGCGGAGCATAGGTGTTTGAATATGCCTGAAAATAGGCAAGATAGTGTCTTGCCCTAGGGTATCGAACCTTTTGAAATTCAATCCCTTCATCAATTTGGACCAGTAGCGGTTTGCCAGCCGTGCTGTAACCCGGATGGAATGCAGCATTGTCACAATAGGTGCACCCGCCTCTGCCCACGGTTCCGTCACGGTTTGGACACGAGAAGCCAGCATCCAAAACCAGTTTTTGAAGCCGCTCGCCATACTTGCGACGATAGTAGCCAACAAAGGAATTATACCTCTTACCTTCGGAAAAGTCAAACATAATACTTGCAAAACTAATGAATTGTGGATATTTTTACGCAAAAAACATAGAGAGACATGAGCATATTCCTAAAATTTCTGTCTTCCGCAGTCGCGGTTGCATTGTCGTTCAATTGTTTAGCATCAGCACAAGAGGCAAAGGGAAAGTGGGCTGTGGTGGAGTTTTCTGCGAACTTTATGCGTGAGGCTCCGGATTATGCAGCTGAGCTCGGAGATCAAGCCCTTATGGGAACAGTTGTCGAGGTTTTGGACAAGACTGGCTATTGGGTAAAGATCAAGAGCCCAGAGCCTTACACGGCATGGGTCAACGAAAGCGGATTGGTGCCCATGGGTGAAAAGGAGCTTGGGAGCTATCTTGCTGCACCTAAGTACATCTGCACGGCCTCTGTCACCAACATCTACGAAGAGCCTTCGACCGATTCAAGGATTGTGAGTGATTTTGTGCTTGGAGACATCGTGAGAGTCATGCTTGGTGCCAAAGGACAGGCTGTTGCAAAGAAGCGGTTTGTTGGGGTCGTGCTGCCGTCCGGCAAGACCGGTTATGTTCTGGCTCAGGATGTGGCGGAGTTCTCGAAATGGGCAAAGGAAAAGAAAAACAAGTCTTTGTCAGAGAATGATTTCCGCAAAGATATTTTGACAACGGGCTACCGGTTTCTGGGCGTTCCGTACATGTGGGGCGGAACTTCGATAAAGAATGTGGATTGCAGCGGTTTCTCCCGCAGTGTCTATTTTGCAAACGGGGTTCTCCTTCCGCGCAACGCTTCACAGCAGGCCAAGGTTGGAGAGGACGTGGGGATATTCAAGAGCAACGGTGATGTCGATTGGAGTGAACTCCTTCCGGGTGATCTTCTGTTCTGGGGCAAGGCTGCAACGGACAGCACAAAGGAGAGAGCCACACATGTGGGTATTTACATCGGTGAGGGTAAGTTCATCCACTCCGCACAGGTTGTTCACATCAATTCGTTGGATTCCTCCGCTCCGGATTTTTACAACCGCAAGCCGATAAGGGCACGCAGAGTTGTCGGGCACATTGACGAGGCGGGGTCTGGGATCGTCTCCATCGCTCGCAGTCCGTTCTACTTTCCGCAGGATTAGTTTTCAGCAGCTAATAGCGTAATAATCCGGTCGATAATCGGGTCGATTCGGGAAGCCGGAGCCAAGGAATTGTTGGTCATCACGGAGAAAATGATGGTTTCGGACTTGGAGCCAGAGGATGGCTCTATGTAGCCGCTGAAGCAACGGACCCCATTCATGGATCCACTCTTGAGATGCACACGGGCCTTCACGGAAGAAGAAGCGTCACGGAGACGTGACTCATAATGACGGCCTCCGGGTTGGCCGATGGTCTGGACATAGTCTCCGAAAGAAGGGCTGTCCATCATCGCGGACAAGAAGCGGACAAAAAACGAAGGAGAAACATAGTTATGACGGGCTAGGCCACTTCCATCCACAATGCGAACATCCCCAGCACTGACTCCAAGGCTCTTCATTACCTCGCCCACAGCGACATAGGAGGAATCGTAGGAGGCAGAATGATGCAATCTGCGTCCCAATGTGCGGAAAAGGGTCTCAGCATAGAAGTTGTCGCTCTTTAGATTAGTCTCTAGCGCGATACTCTTTAATGTAGGGGAATATGTCCGGCCTAGAATGCTCAGGTCATCCACTCTTGAGGCAAAAGGGCCATATTCAGTTGAAAACAGATCAGTTCGAATGCGTCCTTGACGCACATCGGCAGGTCCTTCGGTAACAGTCATGCCCTTGGATC
Organism: Bacteroidales bacterium UBA755; assembly: GCA_002297815.1. Lineage (GTDB taxonomy): Bacteria > Bacteroidota > Bacteroidia > Bacteroidales > UBA932 > Cryptobacteroides. Next base: position 17,252 of record DBKH01000074.1, read on the forward strand.
TCAGATAGTCACAGAAATAGTGGGCACAGGTGTAAGCCCCGAATCTGTTGCTAAATTCCTCCGTTCTTGGCTTCCGGTCAATGGCGAAAGAGCCTCGGACTTCAGCACGAGGGGTAAAGTCGGTGTTGAATAAGTAAAGTTGGTCTCCAGTGCCTGCGGGGGCTGTTTTGCAAGGATATTCATACTTCATCCATGGTGTGACGGGAAATACCACGGAGACATTGACAGGTGAGCCTACGGACGGGCCCGCGCTCACGCGAAAATCTTGGGCGTTCTCGTAGAAACTCAAGCCGTTGAGTCCTGCTCCATAAGCAGTTCCGATGTCCTGGTAGCTCCATGTGTCGTGCTCCATCGGGCCGTCAAAATAGCGACCGTCGCCTATCACTCGGCCCTTAATCATTTGGATTCCTGCTTTGTCAAGGAAGGCTTTCCACTGACGGAACAATTCGGTCCGGGGGATGGCTATCGAATCCTTCGAGGCTATGGTCGGATCTCCACCTCCAATGATGTAGAGGTCTCCCTCAAGAATCCCTTCTTTGATTGAGCCGCTATAGCCCAAGCTGGTAACGTACTTAAAATCAGGGCCGAGGCGATGAATAGCCATCCCAGTGGTGATTAGTTTCATCGTGGAAGCAGGAACCATTCTTTGGTCGCTATTCCAGATGGCCAAAGTGTCTCCGCTTTCGGTTATGGCTAGGACTCCGAAAACGGAGGATTTTAAGGCTTCGCTTCGTGAAATGGATTCTACGTAGCGTTGGGCCTTGGACTTGAAACGCGACAACTTTGCGGAATGTGTCTGCGGTGAAGAGGTCACTTCGACAAGCTCAGTGACCGATGAAGTACGCTCAGTGACCGGAAGAACAGGCCCCTGAGCCTGCCGAAGGGCCGCAGCAGGAAGAGCAGGTCCCTGAGCCTGCGGTTCGGCAGAGTTCAGCAACTGAAGGGCCGCAGCAGGAAGAGCAGTGGACAATGCAAGTGCACTAGCAAAAGCATGTATGAATATTCTGAATCTCATAAGTACAAAAATAATGTTTTTATAATTAAATTTGCCAACTGATCCCATCATTGGGAGGATTGTTTTAATCAAACTGTTATTGAATATGAAAAAATGTGTTCTTGTGTCCGGCGGTGCCGGATTTATCGGAAGCCATGTTACGGTGGAGCTCATCGAAGCAGGCTACGATGTGATCGTGGCGGACAACATGTCCAACTGCGATGAGACGTGCTTCGAAGGTGTAAAGAAAATCACTGGCAGAGAGGACATTCCTTTCGTGAAGATGGACTTCTGCGACCCTGTGGCAACAGAGCTGCTGTTCACTGCCAACAAGATTGACGCAGTCATCCATTTTGCGGGATTCAAGGCTGTCGGAGAATCTGTCAGCGAGCCTCTAAAGTACTATCGGAACAATCTTGAATCGTTCATTAACGTCATCGAGACAGCAAGGAAGCATGGATGTGAGAACATTCTTTTCTCATCCTCAGCCACTGTCTATGGGGAGCCGGAAAAGCTACCGGTAACGGAGGAGTCTCCTCGGCAGCCGGCCACCTCTCCTTACGGCAACACCAAACAGATGTGCGAGGACATCCTACGAGATTCCGTGAAGGCATATTCAAATGTCAAAGGCATCGCACTTAGGTACTTCAACCCGATCGGGGCACATCCTTCCGCACTCATCGGAGAGCTCCCGCGCGGTGTGCCTAACAACCTCGTGCCGTACATCACTCAGACCGCTATCGGCAAGCGCGAGTGCCTCTCCGTCTTCGGCAACGACTACCCTACCCCTGACGGGACATGCCAGAGGGATTTCATCGACATTGTGGATTTGGCCAAGGCGCATGTGTTTGCGGTTCGCAGGATGCTTGAAGGAAAGATGAAAAAGGAATATGAAATCTTCAACATCGGCACGGGTAAGCCTCTCTCCGTCATGGAGTTGATCACTGCCTTCGAGAAAGCCAACGGGATAAAGCTGAACTACAAGTTTGCTCCACGTCGCGCTGGAGATGTCACTGCCATCTGGGCTGATCCGACTCTTGCCAACAACGAGCTAGGTTGGAAAGCCGAGCGCTCCATCGAAGACACCTTGGCTTCGGCCTGGGCTTGGGAGAAGCATCTGGCCGGGAAATAATCCTCTCAACGATCTGCGCCTCAAAAGTTACAAAACGAAATGAAAAACGCACATAGTGCGTAGCAATGCAAGGGGGTTAATAAAAGGGGAAGACCAAGTGGTCTTCCCCAAATTATTTTTCCGTAAAAGAGTTGGCTTACTTCGCGGTTGACTTGATGAGCTCACTAAGCTTTTGATAAAGAGCGTCTGTCTTTTCTAGGAGTTCCTTACGGATGCCTGCGTAGTAAGCAGCTTTCTTGCCTTCCGCCTTGGCGTTCACCTTGTCCCTGAGGTCGTTGTAAAGCTTAACAGCCTCGTCAAAGAGTCCGCCCAAAGCTTCATCGTCAGCTTTCTGGTTAAGTGCGCTGAAGAGGGAGCAATCATCGATGAAAGCTCCAATGACATATTCAATGTCCTTCTTGATGTCTCTAAGATTCATATCTTGATTTGTTTAGTCTTAAAACTTGGCGAATATACAAATTATTTTTCAATTTTTAAACAAAGCGCGGACAAGGGCAGGCACATCGGCCACTTTGACGACTTCAATACCTTTCGGAGTGAAATCCAAAGAAGCAAAAGAAGAGATGAATATCTTCTTGAAGCCTAAACGGGCAGCCTCGCTTGCACGACGGTCGATTTGAGAAACAGGACGAATCTCACCACTCAAACCGACTTCTCCCGAAAAACAGTAGTCAGCTGGGATGGCGAAATCAAAATTGGATGACAGAACAGCTGAAATCACCGCCAGATCACATGCCGGATCACTCACCTTGAGGCCTCCTGCCATATTCAGAAAGACATCTTTTTGAGCGAGTTTGAATCCAGCCCTGCGCTCCAGAACGGCCAGCAGCATATTCAATCTCCGGACATCGAATCCCGTTGCGGATCGTTGCGCGGTTCCGTAGGCTGCCGAGCTGACAAGGGCCTGAACTTCAAACAAGAACGGCCTTGTGCCGTCCAACATCGCGCTTATGGCCGTGCCGCTTAGGCCCGCTTCGTGCATCGGAATCAGCAACTCTGATGGATTGGAGACTTCTCTTAGGCCCTTGCCGGTCATTTCAAAGACGGCCAGTTCCGATGTCGAACCGAACCGGTTTTTAATGCTTCTAAGAATCCTGTACGAGCCTCTGTTGTCGCCCTCGAACTGAAGGACAACATCCACAATGTGTTCCAAAATCTTAGGACCTGCGATGTAGCCCTCTTTGGTAATGTGGCCAATCAGGATGACAGGGATGCCAGTTTCCTTGGCGAATCTCAGGAGGATGGCTGCGACTTCCTTGATCTGGGTGACAGAGCCTGGGGTCGAATCAGCAGTCTGCGTAAACATTGTCTGAACAGAATCCACGACCATAAGATCCGGCTCGATCTCACGCGCCTGCGAGACAACATTCTCAATCAGAGTCTCACTGTAAATCTGACAATTGGAGGCGTCTCCACCCAGACGGTCTGCGCGCATTTTCACCTGGCGAAGACTTTCCTCTCCGGTAACATAGAGTGTCTTGAGAGATGGGCAACCCAACGGAATCTGGAGTGAAAGGGTTGACTTGCCTATTCCTGGCTCGCCTCCTATCAAGACCAAAGAACCTTCAACAATGCCTCCTCCTAAGATTCTGTCCACTTCCTCGCTGCCGAGGGAAAGGCGTGCTTCTGAGCTGGAATCAATCTCCGTAAGCCTTTGCGGTTTGCGGCTGGCACCGGGGACAGATTCACTCACAGCAGACTTGCGCTGAGAGCCTGTTACAACTTTTTGTTCGACCATTGTGTTCCATTCACCACAAGCCGGGCAACGCCCCATCCACTTTGGATACTCGTTGCCGCAATTTGAACAGAACCAGACTGTTTTTTCTTTCATGTTTGCTATGTTCTTATGTCGTCTTTTAGTTGGTTAGGCGGCACTTCGACAAGCTCAGTGACCGCGGTGGGCTCTGTGACCGGTTAGGGCGGCACTACGGCAGACTCAGTGACCGCAATAGGCTCAGTGACCACGGCAAGTTTAGTGGCTGGTTAAGGCGGCACTTCGGCAAGCTCAGTGACCGTGATGGTGACGAGCGAATTGTCAAAGATAGGCAATCGAACGGAGGAAGACAAAAAAAATGCAGCATCTGGGACTAGAAGCCCGGACACCGCAAAAAGCCACCCTAACGGGTTTTGCCGAAATTACTCAGCCTTTGCTGAATCGCAGCAAGCTTTAGTTGAGTCACAGCAAGCTTTAGTTGAATCACCACAGCAAGTAGTTGTTTCCTCAGCAGCAGCCTCAGTCTCAACAGCCTCGGCTTTCTTTGCGTTGTTACCGCAAGCAGAAGCAGCTACCATAAGAGCCACAACTGCAACAGACATAAATACCTTCTTCATAATAATTATAATTAAAACTAAAAGTAACTTCTACTTCGCTTTCAAGGGGCAAAAGTACATAGTTTTCCGAAATTTACAATACTTTTTTCCTATTTTTTTCATCTTTCCGTCACTTTTTGAACTCACACTTCTCCAAACCGAAGATTTTACCGCTTACAATCTGAAAGCGAAGGGCCATTCTAGGCACATCAGCAGGGCCTTGGAAGCCGCATGCACCTGGGTTCATGAACAAGAATCGGTTTAGTTTGTCGTAGAACACTTGGGGGATGTGAGTGTGGCCACAGACGAAGATGTCGGGATGATAAGAGTCAATCAGTGTCTTAGCCCGTAGATCATAGCTCGGACGGTGTGGATTGAATGCCCAATAGCTTCCGCGACTAAGGCCGATGTGTGTCATTAGAACTCTTATACCCTCACAGTCAAACTGTTGAAAAGAAGGGTAATCCTGTCTGACATCCAGGCCGTCACAGTTGCCATGAACCCCGACAAGAGGTTTGAATGCAGCAATCTCCTGGGCACATTGAAGAGTACCGAAATCTCCTGCGTGCCAGATTTGGTCCACAGGAGATAGGAAATTCCGCACATCTTCGGGAAACACGCCATGCGTGTCGGAAATCAGCCCGATGTACATTTTGCTTACAGTTTAATAACGATCTTCTTTTTGTAAAGCACCCAAAGGATGCAGAAGATTACAGAGACGAAAATCAGAGCCCACAGAAGGGACATGTACTCGTTGGCTCCAAAATAACGCGCTGGTGCGAATCCGAAGAAACGGTAGCTCTTCGCTATCACGCCAGCAAATACAAATGCCATCAAGGCGTTCATACCCATGGCCTTGAAAGGCTCAAATGGCTTGCTATAGCCTTTGATGTCTATCAGATAGGCTAGGAACGCAAGGGCAAGCATAGCCCAACCTCCTGCGAAGAAAACGTAAGATATCGACCAAAGCGGTTTGTTAATCGGGATCCAAATGCTCAGAATCACGCCTAGAATCAAGGACAAGCATCCATAGACAAAAGTTCTGTTGACGACTCTGTCCGGGGAATAGTTGGCGGATTGCTGGCACTTCGACAAGCTAAGTGACCCGCTGTCGGAAGAGTTATTGACAGCCTCAGTTGAAAACCCAGTTGCTTCCGATGTGCCAAGTGCTGTCATCTTCTTTTGCGAGCCAAGAATCATGGATCCAATAAGATAGCCCAAGAGGCACGAGCAAGCTGAAGTCATGGAACCAAGAAGCCCTTCTGGGTCAAAGTTAGTGCCATCGTAGCCATGGTAACAGTGATTCCCCCCAACGAGCCATGTGTCAATCCTTACGGAGACGTTCCCCTCAAGGGTAAAGGCACCCGGCTCCCTGCCAAAAGCTAGTAATATTCCAGTGTAAGTCACACAAAGAACTGCAATCGCGGCCATGATTCTGCCAGGCTTCTTTAGCCACAAGGCAAGACAGCCGGCTATTGCGTAGGCCATGCCTATTCTTTGGAGGACTCCGAATATTCTCTTATGCTGGAACCAGTAGAGATAGTTCTGGCCGAAAGTCCAAGTCTCGTCATGAAGTGATGTCGGGAAGAATGGGTAAAGGTTCAAAGCAAAACCAACAAGGAAGATCAAGGCTCCCCTCTTAAGGACTTTCAGGTAGGCTTTGGTAGTGGCCTTTTCGTACTTAGAGAAAGAAAATGCCATAGCGCAACCCATGCAGAACACGAAGAATGGGTAAACCAAGTCTGTCGGTGTGCAGCCAACCCAACCCGCATGCCTTAGCGAAGGGAATATGTGCGCCCATGAGCCAGGATTGTTCACTATGCACATGAACGCGACTGTGAGTCCTCTAAGGACATCCAGCGATTCATAACGTTTTTTCATAGTTACAAAGTTACTCTTTATTATCCAATGTTGTATCTTTGCAGCATGGAGATTTTTTACACTTACGAGATCGATGGGGCTTCCGCTCTGCTGGACTCTGACGAGAGCGCTCACTGTGTCAAGGTGCTCCGCCACAGGGTCGGAGACGAACTCACAGTGGTGGACGGTGACGGTAATATGTACCGATGCCGCCTGACGGACGATTCGCCCAAACAGGCAGCGGCAGAGGTTCTGGAAACCGTTCCCGGATGGGGAGGGCATTCATATTCATTGAATATGGCGGTGTGTCCGACGAAGAACAACGATCGTTTCGAGTGGTTCGTGGAGAAGGCCACGGAACTTGGTGTGGATGTGATTTCTCCTGTGATCGGGGAACGTTCCGAGCGAAAGGTCCTCAAGGTTGAAAGATCTCGAAAGATTGTGCTTTCGGCAATGAAGCAGAGTCTGAAAGCCAAGTTGCCAATTGTAGAAGAACCCGTGGCGGTACGGGATTATATTCTTAAGCATTCAGAGGATTCCTCTGTTAAGATGATTTGTTACTGCTTCGAAGGTGAGGCTTCAAGACGTTCCATAAATGATGTGCTTGGAGGGCTACCTTTAGGTTCTACAGTCACGGTGATGATTGGTCCAGAGGGGGATTTTTCCCCTGAAGAGGCCCGTTTGGCGGTGGAGCATGGTTTTGTGCCCGTTCATCTCGGACCAAGCCGCCTGCGAACAGAGACGGCAGCGGTGACAGCGGTGACGGCTTGCTACCTGCACTTTATGGAGCCGTGAGTCAGGGAGGTTAATCCGCGCACGAAACTGCCTTGGAATATGTTGCCGTGAGTCAGGAAGGGTGATCCACGCACGAAACAACCTTTGAATATGGAGCCGTGCGCAGGAAGTAGAGTTCTGCGCACGGGAATGGCTCTGGAAGATTCACGTGTGAGCAAAAAAGGTGATTTTACGCACAGAAATTTTATGAATATGCAAAAGAAGACTATAGACGAGATTCTTAATGAGACATTGAAGGTTCTTAAAGAGGGAGGAGTCATCCTCTACCCTACCGACACGGTCTGGGGACTTGGCTGCGATGCGACCAACCCGGAGGCCGTCGCAAAGATTTACGAAATCAAGCATCGTTCTGACAGTAAGTCGCTGGTTCTGTTAGCCAACAGCCTTGATCAGATTGCGCTGTACGTGAAGGAAATTCCTCCAATGGCCATAGATCTAGTCGAGGTCAATGATAGGCCGATGACCTTGATCTACCCAGGAGCAAAAACTTACCCGGCTCCTACAGATGGAGAGCCATGTAAAGCAGACCGGTTCCACCTCGCGCACAACACCGTAGCCACTGACGGCACAGTCGGCATCCGCATCCCAATGATGGAGTTCTGTCTTCAGTTGACCTACAAGCTCGGCAGACCGATTGTCTCCACCTCCGCGAACATCTCCGGAGAACCAACCCCCAAAAAGTTCACCGACATCTCCGAAGAAATCAAAAGCGCTGTTGACTACACAGTCGATCCGCGCCTTGAAGCCGGAGCCACCGGCCTAGCCTCCCAGATCATCAAGATCGGCCTCAACGGAGAGGTGGAGATTATCCGGGCGTAAACCATATTTAAAAGGGATTCATTCGACCATCACACCTGAAATCCTAAGTCGGAACGATTTGGGCTCTACATTGGTGTTGAAGTAAATCCAGTGCCTCATTTCCCCGATCTCTTTGTTGCGGCCATCGTAAGTCACATGGATTTCTCCTCGGCCTCCAGGCGGAATAGGCTTTTTCGGCAACTCAATCGAGACACATGGGCAATCGGGACTTGCTTTGTAGAAATACAGCTTCCCCCGGCTCAGATTCTTGAATTTGAAGGAGCAATGCCTGACCGAGCTGTCCTTGGGGAAAGTTCCGATGTCCAAGAGCATCTCGTCAAACTTCACTTCCATGGTATCTTGAGCCTCCACAAGGGAACTTGTGCACAATCCAATTAGAATCAAGAGGATTAATTTCTTAATCATAGTACAAAATGAAAGGAGGGGCCCGTTTGAACCGCGCCCCTCCAACTATTGAGATTTATTAACGATGATTACTGTCCGATAGTCTTTGCTACAGGGATCTTGATCCACTCAGTAGCGATTGTACCCCAAGCGTACTCAACATTGACTTTGACGTAGATGTTGAATGGCTGCTGGACAACAACTCCGTTGTTTCTGTATGTCAGGTATTCGCCCGCAGCGGTAATCTCGCTATCCTTAGCCTGAACAATCACAGTGTTATTCTTATCAAGAAGAGGGCAAAGATATTTCGAGCCAACTTTCACAGCTGTACCAGCAGTCAACTGTTCAAGCTTGATAGCAGGCTTGAGAGCGACAGGTTTGCCGTCCGTTGAGTCGAGATCACTTGTGGCACTGTCAACGTCAACTGTAATACTTGTGATGCCATAGTAGTCCCACAGGAATCCGTTGCCAGTAGAGTTGAACTTAAGACCACGCCAATCTGATGGGTTAATGATATTCTTGACGTTAATGAATGAACCCTTGATTCCGAAGTTAACACCATCCACAAATGAATCGCTGCACTCAGAAGCCACATAAACCGGACGGACAACGTTAGCTCTGAAGTGGTTGTCTCCATTGAATGTAAGGGTTACCTTCTTGTCAGCAGCGTTGCAGAGGTAAGACTGAGCTCCAAGAAGAACGTACATCTTTTCAGTGTTGAGAAGTCTCTTGGCAAGTTCGCTAGCCTTATTGTAAGTGAACACATTCAGACGTTTAGCGGTAGTACCGTTGTTATCAATTGTAGCGATAGTCTCCTCAGTGCCAACATAATCCTTAGCCTTAACGTCATACTCACGTGCAGAAAGTGTAGTACCGGCAGCATCGATGCTGAACTGGACAGTGATGTCACCTATGGTTGTCTTGACATCCTTACCGTCACTGTTCTTTGCCATTTCAGGGCAGAAGAAGTAATCAATGTTGTAGGTTGTTCCCTTATTGTAGTATGCAGGGATAACAATCTGACCATTTGCATTCTGCTTGAAGGAAGCATTGATGTCAACATCAAGCACACAGTTGGTAGATGTTGTCTCACCAGCATTCGGAGTACGAACATTATAGTATGTAGCGCTCAGATCTGAAGTCCACATGTTGGTGCTGTAGCTTGCAGAAGTGATGTCATAGCCAAGCAGCCTTGAAAGATCTTCAACATTAGCAGTAAGCTTGATAGTAACTGCGAGGTTGCTGTTCGTTGAGCTTACATACTTAACCACATGGCTTACGCTCGTAAAGGTCTTCTTAGCAGCAAGAGCAGCAGTGTAAGCAGTGTAAAGTTCATTGGCTGTAATAGTCCACTTAAGAACATAAGTTGCTTGTGTAGCTGAGCCATTATTCTTGTTATAGCTTTCAACCTTTCCAAGATCATCAGTACCCTGATTGTCTTTAAAGTCGTTATAAAGGCTATGGAACTCTTCTTTGCTCAAGCCAAGGACATTGTAGATTTCCTTATTCATGTCCTCTACTGTAGTGTAGAACTCATCACCGTTATCACAAACGAAAGTGAACTCAGACTTAGCCTTACCCTCTGCATCAACGGTAGGTTTCAATTCAAATACCTTAGCAGCGGTAGAAGTGATGAATACCTTGATGTAAGCAAGAGCTACAACATCATCGCCACGCAAAAGTTTTACGCGTACAATAGGGGTACGTCCAATGGCAGCGGTACCATCCACATCGTAAACTTTTGGAGTGAAGACACCATTTTCAAGATTAGCGAACTGAATCTGGTCGGTAGCAGGGGTTCCAATCTTGAAATTCTTAACTAGGGCGAAATCCCAAGTAAGTCCAAGAGCCTTCATCTCATCATCAGTCAACTGCGCGCAAACGCCCTGAACACCTGTGGCTTGGTGAACCTTGACATATTCCTTAAGATCGATTGACTCGTTGTAAGCGACAGTAAGATCGCATGTAGCTTTAGCTGCATCAAGGCTTAGGTTCCCATCATCCCAAACTTTTTCTTTGTTGGTTGCATTGGCATCGCCAGCAACTTTGTTATGTCTGTAATGATACTCTACAACTTTAGTAGGGTCATTACCTTGTGGTTTGGCGATTATCAAGTTATAATAAACACCACTATAAAGTGTAGCATAGTCAGAAACAACAGAAACAGTACCATTGGAAGCCTTGAGAGCGACCACGGAGATGTCACTGCCTGATGCCTCTCTTCCTGAAACCGTTACCTTAACCTTAAGGATGTCATTCTCAAAGCTGACAAAATCAGCCTTAACTTCGAAGTCCTTAGATGAAGCTGTTCTGGTAGGTACATCCTTCTTGATGAACTCATACTTAAATGTACTGTCAAGCACGATATTATTAGAATTTACATGGTACTCAGCGATAGTCTCGGTGTTGTACATGTTTTCGTAATTATACTTGCCATCATCAGTAGTAGGGAATCCCTTAGCCAAATAGCCTGGGTTCTTATCTTTATTAAACTTGAAAGATGTAGCCCAAGCCTCATCTTTTGAATCAAGTTTAGCACCCTTAAGAGAGTTATAGTAATAAGCAGAGAACTGCATTCCTTCAACGCCACCAACATAAACCTGAGGGATGAAAACGAGAGAGGAAAGGGTAGCGTTAATCTCAAAAGTAAAGCCATCCTCATAGCCTGGGATGCCCTTAAGAGTAAGCTTCTTTCCATCCTTGCTCAACTCAGCGGTGATAGTTCCGACAGGAAGAGTCTTGTACTCGGTCTTGGTACCAGCCTTGTCGGTTGAATCCTTATGGAAGTACCAGAAGCCATCCTCACCTGGGGTGTAGAAGCCACCGTCTTTTCCTGCGGCACCAGTGTCGCCCTTGTCGCCTTTCTCTCCTTGGGCTCCAGTAGCGCCAGTGTCACCTTTGTCGCCCTTGTCGCCTTTCTCGCCCTGGGCACCAGTATCACCTTTGTCACCTTTCTCACCCTGAGCTCCGGTCGCGCCAGTGTCACCCTTAGCGCCATCCTTGCCATTTGTGATGGTATAGGTCTTTCCGTCACTTGTAGTGATCACGATCCCACTGTCAGTAACAGTGACATTGGTAATCACCGCACCCTTGTTGATCTGATCCTGCAAGGACTTGACGGTTGACTCAAGGGCATCAATCTGACTCTTGTTGTCATCGATGTCCTTAGAGTAGTCCGTACAGCTGGTGTACGCGAATGTTAGGCCGGCTACGGCTAACATCGAAACCAATCTAAAAAATTTTTTCATAAAGGATAATTGTTAATAAAAAAAGTTAAACATGTTACTCCTAGTAACAAATGCTTTTTTGCCCGCTTTTTGGCAATTTCTTTAGCAAAAATCTTGTTTATGAAAAATTAAACCCATATATTTGTCGTTGTGTTAGTGCGTACCCCTTGTTGGGTGCCGTAAAACATATTTATTACTAGGAGTAATACCCATCTTGTAATAAAAACCTTATCACACAAGCGTAGCGACAACAAAATAGGAAACATAGGAATTTCACCTACGTGCATTTTACATGCATTTTCCCTAGGAATTAAAAAAGGTTAAGTCCAAAACCCTGTATTAAAGAAGTAAGGTAAAAAATAAGTATGTACCTATTTGTGGAAACATTGCAAAAGATATATAAAATATGTCATCATTGTCTGTCATTCAATGTCTGGCGGTTTATTGCCTCTTCTGCCTTGTTGACTGAATTTTGTTATTTCGCGCCAACGTCAAAGTCAACACAGCCAGCCAAAGAGGTTGTTTGCTTAGGGCTTGCCACCGATTGGTAATCTCCCCGTTCCGTCAGATCACGCTACCCAAGTTGTTTGCTGAAGATTCTACATTTTGTTCGGTGAAAGCTTTGTTTGCCGGACTAATAGTGCTGAAAGATTATGGAAGGTGAGAATCTTACAAAAGGCTTTCAGCCACATGTCGAATCTGTGCCGTTGGAATCGGACCGGGCTGAAAAACTCAATTGCAAAAGTACAGGTTTTTCATGGAAATGAGCCTTCCATTCGCTTCGGATAGGTTTTGACATGAAGACGTTCCGTCAATCCGCACCTACATCAGCACGAGGAGACCGCTTCAGTGGCCTGCCTCAGTTTGTACCCTGACTTTAGACCTCATGGCACATGGATACAGGTTGACATTCCGGTGCCGGAGAGAATGGACGACATTTTTAGACTATTATGTCGTTCAAAACCGACAAATGGAGGGGTTCGACGGCACTTCGCGGCAAAATTGTCGTTCGACCTCTCAACTTTTGGGGTCTGGAGGTATGTGTGATTTGTAAATCATTGTTAATAAATAGTTTAGCTGCCTGCCTTTGGCGATTTATAACTCAAGATATTGTGTTAACTGTTTAATAATTAATACATTATCCGCCACTCGCTGACACTAAACATGTTGCGTTTAGACATGTAGTGGGTGGATACTACTTCTCATGAAAATGAAGCGATTTACCTTGCGTTGGCTACCGCTGCTTGGAGGACATGGCGGCCCTTTACCCGGATAGGGCGCGCGAAGCGCGTAGGCCGCCATGCCCTCCAAGCAGCGGTGCCACTGACCGAAGATAGCAATGTGACAGCGTCCAACAACGCTATGCTTTGTAAGAAAACTTTCAAGGTACAACTCAGAGGTATTTCAGATATAAAGTATTTCCTATACAGGCTATCAAAGATATATGCCTAAACACATACTTTTGGACTTGATACCTTATATGAAGATTCTGTTCGTTGGGTCAGATGTTTGCCACCGGATTCTTTCAGATTCCACTTCACGATGGACACCCTTGACTTTGGCTATGTAATTCCCGCTATTAGGGCTTAATCGGGACTTGCACCCGTTAGACAATGCTCATGCCGAGCATACCACAAAAAAAAGGTCAGAGCAGCGAATGCTGTTCCGACCTTATTTGTGGAGATATAGAGATTCGAACTCTAGACCCCCTGCTTGCAAAGCAGGTGCTCTACCAACTGAGCTATACCCCCAAACTTGTTACCGAATGACTTCGGACTTGTAGGCCCTGGCAGAGTTGA
>DBKH01000094.1 GCA_002297815.1 Bacteroidales bacterium UBA755
GACGGAAGTTATACTCTGACTAATAGCGCAGACCCCAAAGCCACTAAGATTTATTACTATAATGACAATCCTTATGAACTTCATTCTGCAATTAAATCATTTGGGGGCTATTTCGTATCAAAGTGGGGCAGTTTATGTCTTATAAGACACGCCCCAAATGATTGCCCTTATAATACTGACAATCTCAGATATTATAAACTCAGCATGGAAATCTCAGGAGATACTTTCGTCCCATTCCCTATGCCTTCGATAGTCCTTTACAAGGTCTCCGGATAGTGGCTTCACGTTTCAATGGCTTCAGAGAGCTGATGTGCATCTAACGAATATGAATAACTACCAAGAGGTAAAAAAAAAGCCTGCCTCGCATTGGAGTAATCTTTTGGGAGTTGAACAGCGCTCGTGAGCGACATTTTAGTGCATTTTTGCTGCCGTAGGGTGCCAAGTGACACTCTTCGGCAGCATTTTTAGCGGTTTTCGTTCCCGAACAGTATCACAGAATCTAAAAAAGTGATCGTGAAATCGTAATGCGTAATTGCTATGCGTAATTGCTATAACCAAAGTTTTTTAGTAAATTTGTAGTCTATATTTACCAGAACGTCTATAAAACAAATTCTTAATAATATGTTCGACAAGAAGAAAAGAGTCTATCGTTTCGGTGGAAAGACCGCTGAGGGCGATGGACAAATGCGTGAGCTCCTTGGAGGTAAGGGAGCTAATTTGGCCGAGATGAGCAAACTCGGCATGCCGGTGCCTGCCGGATTCACCATCACAACAGAATGCTGCGCTGAGTACTACTCACTCGGTGGAGGCTATACTGACGACCTAAAGAGAGAGGTCGCAGAGGCTTTGAAGGCCACGGAGACCGTCATGGGCAAGAAGTTCGGTGATCCTTCAGATCCGCTTCTCGTGAGCTGCCGTTCAGGTGCAAGAAGCTCCATGCCAGGCATGATGGACACCATCCTCAACATCGGTCTCTGCTCTGCCACACTTCCTGGAATGATCCAGAAGACCGGCAACCCAAGATTCGTGTATGACGCTTACAGGCGTCTCATCATGATGTACTCTGATGTCGTTATGGAGAAGGCAGAGGGCATCGAACCTGCTGATGGCCAAGGAATCCGCCAGCAGCTTGACAGGATGATGATGGAACTCAAGGAGAAGAAGGGCTACAAGTCCGACACCGACATCACAGCTGATGAGCTCAAGGATCTCTGCGAGAAGTTCAAGGCAAAGGTAAAGGAAGTTCTCGGAGTGGACTTCCCTGACACTGCCGAGGCCCAGCTTTGGGGCTCCATCGGCGGTGTGTTCAAGTCTTGGAACGGAAAGAGGGCCATCGCCTACAGAAGGATCGAGAAGATTCCTGATGACTGGGGAACAGCCGTGAACGTGCAGTCTATGGTGTTCGGTAACATGGGCAACACCTCCGCGACCGGCGTGGCTTTCTCACGTAACCCTGCCACAGGAGACAACAAGTTCTACGGTGAGTGGCTCATCAACGCCCAGGGCGAGGATGTAGTTGCGGGAATCCGTACTCCTAACCCTCTTAACGAGGCCACAAAGACAGAGAAGAACAAGGATCTCCAGTCCCTTGAGACCGCCATGCCGGAGGTTTACAAGGAACTTGACGGAATCCGTCTGAGACTTGAGCAGCACTTCCACGACATGCAGGACATCGAGTTCACCATCCAGGAGGGTCACCTTTGGATGCTCCAGTGCCGCATCGGCAAGAGAACCGGCCTGGCAGCCCTGCAGATGGCCATGGACATGGTTGACGAGAAGATGATCGACGAGAAGACAGCTGTGATGAGGGTTTCCCCTGCACAGCTCGACGAGATCCTCCACCCTATCCTCGACCCTGCTTCAGAGAAGAAATCCAAAGTACTTGCGATCGGACTTCCTGCATCCCCTGGCGGAGCCGTGGGTCAGATCGTGTTCACATCCGAGGCTGCAATGGAGGCCAACGCGGCTGGCAGGAAGACAATCCTCATCCGCGAGGAGACCTCTCCTGAGGACATCGAGGGAATGCGCGCCGCGGCAGGTATCCTTACCACACGCGGAGGTATGACCTCTCACGCCGCTCTCGTGGCACGTGGTTGGGGCAAATGCTGCATCGTCGGCTGCGAGGCCATGAAGATCAACTTCGAGGCGAAGACCGTTTCCTTCGGTAATGTCACATTCAAGGAAGGAGACTGGATGAGCCTCAACGGAACAAAGGGTTGTGTGTACGGAGAGAAAATCGACACGATGGACGCTTCGGAGAACCCTATGTTCATCAAGTTCATGTCAATCGTCGACAAGTTCCGCAAGATTGGTGTCAGGACCAACGCTGACACCCCCGAGGATGCACAGAAGGCTCTCAGCTTCGGTGCCGAAGGAATCGGACTGTTCCGTATCGAGCACATGTTCTACGGAGCTAACTCCGAGCAGCCTCTTGCCAAACTTCGTAAGATGATTCTCTGCAACACTGACGAGGAGAGAAAGGCCGCCCTTGCTGAGCTTGAGCCTTACATCAAGGCCTCTGCCAAGAGCACAATGAAGATCATGGACGGCAAGCCAGTTGTGTTCCGCCTGCTCGACCCACCTCTCCACGAGTTCGTGCCTAAGACTGAGGAGAAAGAGAAAGAACTTGCCAAAGAGTTGGGTGTCACTGTAGAGGACATCGAGAAGCGTGGCGAGGCTCTTCATGAGGTCAACCCAATGATGGGACATCGTGGAGTTCGTCTGCACATGTCTTACCCTCTCATCGCTGAGACTCAGTACAGAGCAATATTCACTGCCACAGCCGAGCTTCAGCAGGAAGGCTTCAACCCTCATCCTGAGATCATGATCCCTGTGACCATCTCAGCCCGTGAGCTCAGTTTCCAGAGAGCGATCTGCGACAAGGTGAAAGCCGAGGTTGAAGGCACCACACGTCAGTTCATCCTTTACAACTTCGGAACCATGATTGAGATTCCTCGCGCTGCACTGACCGCTGACAGGATGGCTCGCGCTGCTGAGTTCTTCTCATTCGGTACCAACGACCTCACACAGATGACCTTCGGTTTCTCTCGTGACGATGTCGGCACCTTCATGGGAGAATATCTTGGCAACAAGATTCTCGATGCTGATCCGTTCCAGACAATCGACACCAAGAGCGTCGGCAAGTTGGTTGAGTTCGGAATCCAGGCTGGTCGTTCTAAGAGGCCTGACCTTAAGTGCGGTGTCTGCGGAGAGCACGGTGGAGATCCTGCGTCAATCCGTTTCTTCAACAAGATCGGTGTTGACTACGTTTCCTGCTCACCGTTCCGTGTGCCTATCGCTCGTCTTGCAGCAGCTCAGGCTGCCATCGAGCAGAGCAAATAGTTGGTTTCGCTGACATATTCATAAAGAATCCGTCCCATGCCGGGGCGGATTCTTTGAATAAATAACTATCTAAATCAGACTGCCTCAAAGTGCCAAACTTATCAGTAATGTATCACATCAGTGATGAATAGAATGGGCTCTGAGGCGCAAAGACTATCTTGAGCCGAGGTACAGGAAGACCATGCCGAGGAGGACTAGGGCGAGGTCGATGGCTTTGCTGCGGAGGTTCTTCTCCTTGAAGACGATTGCAGCGAAAAGGAAGCTGACAATGACGCTGCCACGGCGAATCATCGAGACAACGGAGATCATGGCTCCGGGAAGGGTAAGGGCATAAAGATAGACAAAGTCAGCGATGCTTAGGAATATGGAAATGAATATGATCGGCCATTTCCATTGGAAAGGAGTAGTTTTCTTTCGGTTTGGGTACCAGATCAGGAGCATCATCACGCCCATCATGCCACACTGGTAGATGTTGTACCAACTCTGTACGGACATCTTGTCCAAGGCCAAGCCGTTCGGATCCATCAGGAACTTGTCGTAGAGTCCGCTGAGGGCTCCGAGGATAGCGGCTCCGACAACAGCATAGATCCAGACATTGTGCTCGAAATCAATTCCTTCCTTCTTTCCGCTACGGCTCAGCATGAAGAAGGACACCACGGCTAGCAGAACGCCAATCCATTGGAGATAGTTAAGCCTCTCTCCGAAAATCAGCATCGCTCCAACTAGGACAAGAACCGGACGGGTGGCGTTGATTGGACCGACAATCGTCAGCGGGAGATGCTTCATTCCGTAATAGCCCAACGTCCATGAGCTGAGGACGATGACACTCTTTAGCAGGATCCATTTCTGGACAGCCCAGCCACCATATTCACCGACCTTTAGGATTGTGCCGTCAAGGACGGAGGTGTTGTAGGACAGGAGGATGAACGGAATGAAAATCAACGAGCAGAACAGCGTGTTCAAGAACAGCACAGGGATGACTGCATTGCCACCGAGGGATTCCTTTTTGAAGGAATCATAAAAGCCAAGAAGGACCGCTGACAGGAACGCTAACGATAACCACATAACTCTTACTATACTAACCGGGTGCAAAGATAATCTTTTTCAGGAACATTGCATTCCCTTACATTGATTTGTCGAAAGACTCCCCAACAAATCATAAACTTGGAGGAAAACCGTGCAAGAATAGAAAAAATATGGTAACTTTATGGAAAATTTTAACAAATGAGCTCAGTACACGTCATTGACCATCCCATGATCCAGCACAAGCTGACTATCATGAGGAAAAAGGAAACCGGTTCCAAGGATTTCCGCGAATTGCTTAAAGAGATCTCCCTACTGATGGGCTATGAAATCACCAGAGATCTTCCTCTTGACGACATCGAGATAGAAACCCCTATCTGTAAGATGATAGCCAAGAAGGTTTCTGGACGTAAACTTGCAATCGTCCCGATTCTCCGCGCTGGAATAGGCATGGTTGACGGACTCCAAACCCTTGTACCTGTGGCAAAAGTCGGACACATAGGACTTTACCGTGACGAGAAGACCCACACACCTGTGGTTTATTACTGCAAACTTCCTGAGGACATAAACAAACGCCTCGTGATTGTGACCGATCCGATGCTCGCTACCGGTGGCAGTTCCTGCGATGCACTGACAATGTTGAAAGAGCGTGGATGCACGAACATTAGGCTTATGTGCTTGGTGGCTGCACCAGAAGGAATCGCCCGCGTCCAGAAAGAGCATCCTGACGTTGACATATTCGTGGCCGCTATTGATGAGTGCTTGAACAAGGACGCCTACATCGTTCCAGGACTCGGTGACGCTGGTGACAGAATCTTCGGCACGAAATAGCCTTCTTTTAGAGAAACTAACATGACGGGCTTTCAGATACCAGAAATTAATTTCTTGATGTCTCTTGCGGAAAAGAAATTCCGCAAGAGCATCGAGACATCAACAGATTTCACATCTCTTGCCGCGGAGATCGAGGAAAAGACCAAGGAAAGGATTTCCACATCCACCCTAAAGCGGCTCTGGGGCTACGTCAACATGTCCACTATTCCTCGTCAGGCAACCCTCGACATTCTCGCTAGATACATCGGAAAGAGAGACTTTAAGACATACTGTGATGATCTTAAAAACTCCAACGCCATCCGGTCAATGTTCTTCACCTCCGAGTACATCAATGCGAGCGACTTGAAGCCAGAATCAATTGTCGAAATTGGCTGGAATCCTAACAGAGTTGTAACGCTTAGGTACTTGGGAGACAATCTGTTCGAGGTCAAATCCTCGATTAACTCCCAACTCCGTGAGGGAGACCGCTTCGAAGCATCAAGTTTCATAAAAGACTCTCCGCTCTACCTTGCAAGAATCATTAGAGACGGGAAATTCACCCCACCCTACATGGCGGGGAAGCAAGGTGGGCTCACACATTTGAAAACTCTTTAGAAACTGATACCAACTCCTAATTGAAGATCTGCGTGGCCGAAGAAGTCGGTGTTCACGCCAAGTGAGAGGATTAATGGCTTGACATTCACAAAGAATCCCGCATCCACCGCGAGATTCTTGAAGGACTTGTCCTCTACATTGACCCACTCTCTAGAGGCATCCTCCCAACAAAGACGGTATGAAGTCAATCCCGCTCCGGCATAAAAGCCGAAACGGTGCGATGGGAAAACCGCAAGCCCTGCGGTAGCGGCTGTACGGCTCTCACGAGAATTGCCGGTCGCCCAGATGCTGCCATATTCAGTGACACCATCACTAGTGCAGGTGTAGGAATATTCATTCTTCCTAAAATTGCTTCTATAGTTGACGTAGGCTCCGAAACCATTCCAAGTCAAGGCAGCCATTGCACCGTAAGATGGAGTCGGGAATATTCCCGCATCGGCTAAAATAGCGAATTTGAATGATTTTGAATATCTTGCATTGGACGAACGCTGCCGTAGAGCATTCAATCGCGGAGACTCCGTACTCGGTCGCTGAGCTTGTCGAAGCGCCCGTGGAGCCTGCCGAACCCCCTCAGCCCTATCAGCCAGGAAAGTCACTTCGACAGGCTCAGCGACCGTCTCAATCTTCTGCACAGGACTAAACGCTAGCCGACTAGACTTCTCTCCCTTCAGCTTCATCCCTTGATGATATCTTTCCTTAATCGCCTCAAACCTAGAAGCTTGTGCCACCGTCATCTTTCCGGAAGCATTTGACAAGGTCTTACGAAGCGATGAAAGTTCAGCTAAAAGGTCTTTGAACTCCGACATACTTACGCTTTGCCCAGACTCAACATTCCTCCTCAACTCCACACAACGATCACAGATGCGAGCATACTTATCCAAAGCCCTGTCATAGCCGTCCCCTTGCTGAAAAGCAGAGGCGGCAAAGCAAAAACAGAGTGCAAAAACAAGGCACAAAAGAATATGTCTGGGAATATTCCTCATCTGCATCAACGTGTCATACAAATTTAACACAAAAATAGTTATATTTGAATATTCAAACGAATTATGGACGAAGCATCCGGATTTTTCGAGACACCGTCAATAGCTCAATCCCCCAGACAAGGGATGTTTGAGCTAATCAGCAGCAGCCCTGAAAGCTACTGCGAAATTTGGCGTGCCGACAAGGAAGGTCGGTTCCGAGTCTATAAGGCACTCAAAAGTGAATATGCCGGAGATCCGGTCTATGAACGTCTGCTTCGGAAAGAATTTGAGATAGGATATTCTCTGGGCCATCCGTACATCTGCGAGTACTATGATTTCGTAAATATTCCTTCGCTTGGCAATTGCATCGAAATGGAATGGATTGACGGGTGCTCACTCGACAGTCTCCTTCCACGGGGAGCAATCGGAAAGACGCTTGCCACCAAGATCATCAGCGAGCTTTGCGACGCATTGTCCTACATGCACTCCAAACAGATTGTACACCGGGACCTGAAGCCGTCAAACATCATGCTGACCTACAATGGTAACAACGTCAAACTGATTGACTTCGGTCTTTCCGACTCCGATTCGCACTCCGTACTGAAAGGCTCCGCCGGGACTCAAGTTTACGCATCTCCTGAACTCATCTCCGGAGGCAGCGTGGATTTCCGCTCAGACATATTCTCTCTTGGCTGCGTCATTGACAGGCTGAGTCCAGGTTTTGGCAAGGTCGCTAGAAAGTGTTGTCAAAGAGACCCCATGAAGCGTTTTCAGAGTGCGTTGGAAGTCAAGGAGACGATCAACAGCAGGCCTAAGGCTCTTTGGGGGATTGGAGCCGTCACCGTGATCGCCATTGCGACTGTGTTTTCAATACAACCTTTGATCCGCCATGAGAGTGATGTGGATTCCACCGTGACGGACTCCTCAAGCAATGTTGTCGGCACAGACTCAACCTTCACCGCGTCTTTTGACAAAGACGGCATCCCAACCCAACCGGAATCCACGCAGGAATCTTCATCCAGCGCCACGCAGTTGTCCAAAACACAGTCAGGGGAAAGTGAAAACAGGTCCGCAAAGAAAGAGTCCGCGACTCCTCAGGCAAAGCCACAAAGCGACCAAGAAGCCATTGATGAGCTCTTCCGTCAAGCCACAGAACTGTTTGACCGATGATTCTCCATTAAAAATCGGGTAAGAGGTTATAACGCCTTTCCCGAACTCTCCGTCAAGGGTTTGTATTTGTCCTTCCACTCACTCCAATTCTTCGCGGTCTTGTACATCTCAAGGGAGGCAGACGGGACGAATACCACATTGGCATTGTCACCAAGAAATGTGTCCTCCATCTGAGGCGGTTTTGCAGGAAGAACTGTCACCTTTCTCAACAGATTACACCCATTGAACGCCTCCGAGCCGATGAACTCAACATTTTTCGGAATTGTTATTTCCAAGAACTTACAATTCTTGAAGGCATTTGCCTCAATCACATTAAGTTGGTCTGGCAATGTGATTTCCTCCATGCCAGTGCAATTCTCGAAAACAGCCTTATGGATTTTTATAATGTTCTCTGGCAGCGAAGTAAACTTCACCTTTCGACAAAGATAGAAAGCATATTCCCCGACCTCCATCAAACTTTCCGGAAGTTCACGCCACGACAGAGAAGAACACCCGAAAAACGCCCGTGCGCCAATCTCTACAACGCAAGACGGCAAGTTGGCAGGATTGAATTCAGAACAATTCATGAACGCACGTTCGCCTATATATTTCAAGCCATTCGGGAGTTCTGCAGGAGCGACACTCGTTTCATTAAAGGCCTCATTCTCTATTCTTGTCAACTTCGGAGGCAATGATGTGAGACTCAACTTATAACAGTAAGTGAAAGCGGCCTCACCTATTTCCACCACATTGTCCGGAAGTCTAGCCCAAGCAAGCGAGGTGCAGAGACTGAAAGCATTATGGTCTATCTCCGTCACGCTCTCCGGCAGCGCTTCCGGGTTAAAAGATGTGCATCCAAAGAATGCCCACGGGCCGATGTACGTCAGACCGGAAGGCAATTTTTCCGGAGCGACATTCGGACAGTTCGCAAACGTCCCACCCTCTATTCTTGTCATACCTGACGGTAGTTTCTTAAGAGCCAAACTCGTGCAATGGTCAAAAGCGAACCAAGCGACACTAGTCAGATTCTCCGGCAATTCTGTCAAAGCCAAACCGGAGCAATAAGTGAAAGCACCTCTCTCGATAGAGGTCAGAGATTCCGGCAATGAGGTGATTCTCAATTCGGAGCAATATGCAAAGCTATCTTCACCAATCATCCGCACTCCTTCAGGAAGTGAAAGTGCCGAAAGATTCGAACAACATTTGAATGCGGAATCCGCCACACTCCTAAGGCTGGTGAAACATTCCAGTTCCTCGAAAGAGGTGATCTCCTCGTTCCTTTTGAACACTTGACGCAGGCTTGTGACCTTAGCCGCCTCCGCCTTTGACAGTTCCCCATCTCCGTCCAAATCCCAGTTCTCCACACAGAGTGCCTTGACCACCGGATCCTTGAACTCGATGTCTATCGCGTCAGGAGGGAGTTCCTCACCTGGCAGCGTTCTGTACTTGTCCTTCCACTTATCCCAGTTCTCCGATGTCTTGTACTTCTTCAAAGATTCCGCATGAACGTAGATTACGTCAGCGTTATCACCAAGATATGTGTCTCCTATCACAGGAGGGGACTTAGGCAACAACTTGACAGTGACCATACGGTCGGAGCCTTTAAACGCGTCCCCTCCGATAAACTTAACGTTCTCCGGAATTGTGACCTCTTTCAATGGCAGACCATTGAAAGCCAAAGAATCAATCACCTGAAGACTTTCCGGCAGGGTTATGCTCCCCATCGAAAAACAACCCTCAAAAGTAGCCTTGCTAATCTTGACAACACCCTCCGGGATCGATGAGAATCCGACCTTCCAACATTGAGCGAATGCCCAGTCCCCCATCTCACGCAGACTGGAAGGCAACCGAGTCCAAGTCAACGACGAGCAGCCACCGAACGCATTCTGACCTAGTGTCTTCACTCCTTCCGGGAGTGACTTTGGATTGAGAGATGAGCACTCAGAAAACGCCCATGGGCCCACTCTGGTCAGCCCCGATGGCAACTCATCAGGAACGATTTTCTGGCAGCGTTCAAACACTCCTTCCTCAATCGAAGTCAAGCCAGATGGTAATGAAGTAAACGCCAAATTCGCACAACGTTGAAATGCCCATTTCCCTATCTCCGTCAACGTCTCCGGTAATGAAGTCAGTGATAGTTTGAAGCAATCTTGGAACGCATGAGCACCTATCACTTTAACGCATTCCGGCAACTTGATGTTATTAAGATTATTGCAGCATTTGAACGCTGAATCAGCCACACTTCGAAGGCCGGTAAAATATTCCAATTCCTCGAAGGAGGTAATCTCATTGTTCCTCTTGAAGACCCATCGCAGGTTCGTCACCTTGGCAGCTTCAGCCTTGGACAATTCCCCATCACCGTCCAGATCCCAATTTTCCACACAAAGAGCCTTGACCTCCGGATCCTTGAACTCGATGTTCTGCTCAACCGGAGAAGGGGGATCTGGCCCGACCGGTTCCTTGCCCGTCACAACTTCCCGTGAATCAGACGAAACTTCATCCCGTCCGTTACCGACCCAAGCCTTATAGCTGTAGGTGGTGGAATATTCTAGGTCTTCCAAAATTAATGAATATCCCAACCCATCCGTCTTGGCAGCAGTCATCCGCTCCATCGACTGTTCATCCTCTCCGAAATAAAAACCGAATTCCTTAGCTGAGGAAAGCTCTACCACGCTCTTGAATGTTGCGGTAAGCGTCACCACACGTCCCTCCGCCACCGCACTGACCACTGGCAGTTCCGGAATCCGCAAATTCTCCGGCACAACACCATCCTCGCAGCCGGTCAGTACAACCGCCACGACAAGAAGGAACATATTCATCACCCGAAGAAGGCTCATTTCAATCGTTTTGTTATCAACTGCAAATATACACAATGAAAGTGAATTACGGTCAAGGTTTCCACCACGTTTTGGCCTGTCTTCATAAGGTTTTTGAGAAATATTCATTATCTTTGGCATTGGACATTAATTAACTATGGGCTATGGAGGAGAAAAGGATCAAATACCCTATCGGGGTGCAGACGTTCGATAAGATTATCAAGGGTGGTTATCTTTACATCGACAAGACGGGGTTTGTGCATGACTTGGCGACAAACTATTCGTATGTATTTCTTAGCAGGCCACGACGGTTCGGGAAATCATTGCTGTCCTCGACAATCCATAGTTACTTCGCAGGGGAAGAGGATCTGTTCAACGGTCTGAAAGCCGGAGAACTGAAGAAAGAATGGACGAAGCATCCAGTGCTCCACTTCGACATGTCCACGGCTAAGCATTGCAACGAGGAAGAGCTGCTCAGCGAACTGAACATCAAGTTGCTGAAATACGAAAAGCTCTACGGCAAAGGAGATTGTGAGATTGGTGTCAACCAACGTTTCGAAGGGCTTGTCCACAGGGCGGTGGAACAGACCGGCGAGAAAGCCGTCATAATCATTGATGAATATGACGCTCCGCTTCTGGACGTGGTGAACAATCAGGAGCGGCTCGCGCCTATGCGTCAGATCATGAGGAACTTTTATAGCCCGATCAAGAGTCTTGACCCCTATCTCCGGTTCGTGTTCATCACGGGAATCACCAAGTTCGCCCAGCTCAGCATATTCAGCGAGCTCAACAACTTGAAGAACATCTCGATGATGCCGAAATATTCAGCGATCTGCGGAATTTCGCAGGAAGAACTTCAATCACAGATGAATATTCCTGTGCAGCAAATGGCGGATGAGTTGGAAATCACTTTTGACGCGGCCCTGGAAAAGCTGAAAAGCAACTACGACGGCTACCATTTCTGCGCCAGATCCGAGGACATCTACAACCCGTTCAGTCTGCTCAATTCGTTGTCTGACAAAATGTTCGGCAGCTATTGGTTTGACACGGCCACTCCAACGTTCCTGATTGAGCGCATGAGGGAGAATCCTATTTTCGAAAATCTTCTGGACAGAATGAACGAAATCGCAAGAAGCGACTTTGATGTCTCCCCGGAGTTTTCCGACAGCATCCTCCCGCTTCTCTATCAGACAGGCTACCTGACGATCAAAGGGTACAGCGCAGAAGACGAATCCTACACTTTGGGCTACCCGAACCGGGAGGTCAGGGAAGGCTTCCTCAAAGGACTTCTGAACAGTTACAGAGGTTCGGAGGGAATGAGCGCCTCATTCGTGCTCCAGTTCAACAGAGCCTTGAAAAACAACGACATCGATGGAGCCCTAGAGCGGATGCAATCTTTCCTTGCCGGAATCCCATACGATCTGGAGAACAAGTCCGAGAAGCATTTCCAGACGATCATCTACCTGATCTTCTCCCTGCTTGGTTACTACACCCAGGCCGAGGTCAAGTCCGCCATCGGCCGTGCTGATGCCGTCTGCCGGACCAAGGACAGGATCTATGTCTTTGAGTTCAAGGTGGATGGTTCCGCTGAAGATGCTCTCAGGCAGATTGACGAAAAGGGCTACCTTATCCCATACCGGTTTGAAGGTTCGGAGCCCCATGAAGCCGCATCGATCACCGAAACGGACGCTGAGCCTGTCGAAGCGTCCAACCGTAACGCTTCGACACTTCGACAGGCTCAGCACACCGCAAGCTCAGCGTCCAAAACTAGTCCAGCGACCGGCAAACAACTCGTCAAGGTCGGAGTCAACATCTCCACCCAAACCCGCACCATCGACTCATGGAAAGTTTCTGTGGAATAAAGACAAAGCAATATGACAAGCAAGGACTACAGGGATTTCGCGGTGGAGCAGATGGGACTGCTGGAGGGGATATTCACGAAGCCGATGATGGGAGAGTTTCTGCTTTACTGGCATGGAAAATACTTCGGAGGAATCTACGACAACCGGGTTCTGGTCAAGAAGACCAAGACCAACGAGGGGTTCGGGATGCCGGAGGCGATTCCTTACGAGGGAGCCAAGGCGATGTATCAGGTCAACATCGACAACCG
>DBKH01000095.1:0-13211 GCA_002297815.1 Bacteroidales bacterium UBA755
GCCAAAGAGGTTGTTTGCTGATGGCATGCCTCCGGTTGATTCAACGGCTGATGCTAAAGCAAACGTTAGCTTTGTGTTGTTTGCTGATGGCATGCCACCGGTTGATTCAACAGTTTGTCCATAGAAAGCCTTGTTGGCCGGGGAAAAAAACAGAAATCATGCTTTTTTGTGTCCGGTCGGTGCGCTACGTGGACCGCGATGCATCTGGATACGAGTTCACATTCTAGTGCCGGAGAGAATGGACGACATTCTAAGACTATAATGTCGTTCAAAACCGACAAATGGAGGTGTTCGACGACACTTCGCGGCAAAATTGTCGTTCATCCTCTCAACTTTTAGTCTGTACCCAGACCAGAAGTCATAATCAAGGTAGGCGTGATTTGTAAATCATTGTTAATAAATAGTTTAGCTACTTGTCTTTGGCTGTTTAATGCTTAAGACAATGTGCTAACTATTTGATAATTAATGCATTTTCTACCACTCGTTGACACTGAACGCGTTGCGTCTAGGCATAGAGAGGGGGATATTAAATCTTAAGAAAATGAATAAGACAATGATTTACCTTCCGTTGGCACCGTTGCTAGGAGGGCATGGTGGCCCTTTACCCGGATAGGGCGCGCGAAGCGCGTAGGCCGCCATGCCCTCCAAGCAACGGTGCTCCTGACCGAAGATAGACATGTGACAGCGCCCGGCAACGCTATGCTTTGTAAGAAGACATTCAAGACACAACTAAGTGGTGTTTCAGATATTAAGTATTTCCTGTGCAGGCTATCAAAGACATGTGCCTAAACACATATTTTGGACTTGATTCCTTTTATTCTTATCAACCCAGTTCGCTGAGTAAGAAGCTGTTTTGATTTATTTAAGTAACATGAAAAAAATAAGTTGCTTCAGATTAAGAGAAGATTTTCGAGGATAGATCTATTTCCGAAGAAGGAGTGTGCCGGTGGCACATGACTGATGAGGAAAGAGATCTAGACCGAAAAGATTCCTTAAGATGATGCAGGTTATTTTTTGAAGGTTACTAAAATGTTCTTTGAGGTGAAAAATCTTCATTTTCTTCCCGCTTCTTCAGTCAGATAGCACCGCTATCTTCCTTGGAAGAAGCGGTCGAACTTGAAGTTTTTCACTCTCAACCAGCGCCCGAACCGAGTGCAATCGAACTTGTTCGAATTGCTGAGGTGAGCAGCAGGGAAAGAGCTTGCCCATAACCTTCAAACAAACATATCATAACAGCTTCTTAGAAAATTATCTGAAAATCAAGGACTTTGTCCTGTCCGAAAGTGCCAGTGAGGCGAGTGCTGGCATCAAGGCGAGTTGCAAGCGGTTTGCGGGCGGTTAGCTCTATAGCGATCAGGTCACCTGTGCGGATGTAGAGCAGCCGGGTGGCTTGGACGAGAGTGTCCTCGATCATATTCAAAGATGGTTGGTCGAAGGAGAAAAGTTCAGCATCGTTTCTGAATAGACTGAATCTGCCGTCTGCCTCCATTTTTTGTGGAGGAAAGGTAGGAGAGGGGAGGAAGGAAGTGTGGTCCACGCAGATGGCTTGGGCATAGCCTTCAGGGGTGCCGTCCATCAGATTCTCAGGGTATAGGAGAACTCCATAACCTACGCTGTCATAGTACCTTGATGCGAACTTCTTCCCTACGCTGCGTCCCGGTTTTAGAACACGGGCGAAAAGGACCGGGGAATATGTCAGCTCCTCCACAAACTCAGGAGGGTAGAAATCCTCGTTGTCCTTCTCCCACGTGGTGTCCGGACGCACGGTGATGTGGCCGGAGGATGTCTTTACTATTATATTCATAGAATACGATAGAATACGAATGAGCGAGGCGTCAGAATAGCCTTCCTCCACCGAATTTGTCCTTAAGACCAGCGATGGCACTGTCAAACGCTTCACCTTCAAGCGGTTTGCTCATCTCTGCTTCACGAGCCTTGGCCGCCTCTTTCTTTTCCTTTTCGAACTGCTCTTTCAAACGGGCGAACTGACGCTTGGTGTCCATCGTGAACTCACCATTCTCAATCCATGCGAAGTATGCTGGTTCTGTCTCATAGACCTCACGTGCCGTTCTTCCCTTGTGTTTCCCGAAACTGATTGTAGGTTCATCGTTCTTGCCTAGTATCAAGCGGCCTGCGTAGTCCACTGTGCGAGGGCGTCCAGCTACGCTAGCCAGAAAATCGACATCGTTCTTAAGAACCTGCTCGTGGTATTTGGTCGGTGTCTGGTACATGTCAAGCTGTCCTTTCAGAACCTCGTACGTGGCCATTGTGTCAGCCTCAGCAGAATGTGCGTTCTCGAAATCCTCCCCTCCACAGTAAAACCTGTAGGCGGCCTTGAGATTTCGCGGCTCCATGTAGTGATAGATTGTCTGTACATCAATCATCTGCTTGGAGTGAAGGTCGATGTCTGTGGCCTCAAGCGTTGCTTGTGCCTTCTCCTTGTTTTCTGGAGTGTTCCTTGGGTCAGCAAGTCTGCGCAGGCAGTAGGCCCTTACCCTCTCAAGCTCCTCAGACAGCATGGGTAAGTCGAACTTGGTGGAGTTGTAGCCTGCTAAATCGCTATCTTTTAGCCACTTGACGACTTCTGGGGCGATTTCTATAAATTTCTTTTCCCCGGCAACATCCTCGTCCTTAATTCCGTTTACCTGACTGGCTTCCGGATTAATCGGATGCTGTTTGTGTAGGGTGTAGTCCCACGGACAAACCCTCCAAGTCTTAACCTCGTGATGCCCGTCAGGGAACACCTTTACAAAACTGAGTTCGACAATGCAGTCATTTACAATGTTAAGGCCAGTGCTCTCTATGTCGAAGAAAAGCAAAGGTCTCTCAAGAGAAAGTTCCATAGCTCTGATTCTCTCTGAATTAAACCATAATTGGCATCAGAATTCCGCAGATCTTGCCGCTTTCAGCGTCATCCTCGGAAGGAATAATCAATGCTGCCCTTCTGGCATCAGCGAACTTCATCACCACTGTCTCGCAATTCATGTTCGCAAGAATTTCGGTAAGAAATGTGGATTTGAAACCGATGCTGAGTTCGTCTCCGTTGTAGTCGCAGGCGACTTTTTCGTAGGCAGCAATGGCAAAGCCGAGATCCTGTGCAGTTATCTCCATTTGGCCAGGTTTGAGGTCTAGTTTGATGTGATTTGATGCCTTGTTCGCGCAGACAGCCACACGCCTTACTATGTTCAAGAATAGCGCTCTGTCGATTTTTAGTACGCTTGCGTTGTTTTGAGGGATGACATCGCGGTACTTAGGGTACTTGCCGACAATCAGCCTGCACACCATTGTTGTCTTGCCAAATGTGAACAGCACAGTGCTTGAGTCGAAAGCAATTTCAACACCCCCATCATCCTTGCTAAGAATGGACTTTAGAACAGCTGCTGGCTTCTTGTGCAGGATGAAAGAGCACTTTTCAGGAGTCTTGACCTCCTTGGCTGTGTAGCAGATGAGTTTATGCGAGTCAGAAGCTACAAGCGTCGTTGATTCAGGACTGAAATCGAAGAATATTCCATTCATAGCAGGTCTAATCTCATCATCAGCAGTAGCGTAGATGGTGCTGTTGATGCCTTCGATAAGGCTTTCTGCTGGGAATTCGATTCTCTCTGCATCATCATTGGTCCCTTTGATTTCAGGATAGTCCTCGGCAGGAAAGAAAGGCAAGACTGAATTACCGCTTGACCATTTGCACTCAATAGAACTGTCACTGGCAGTGTTGATTGCAACAGGCTGGTCAGGGAGTTCCTTTAGCAGGTCAATTATGTGTCTGGCTGGAACAGCGATTTTCCCTTCTTCCTCGGTAGTGTCAACCTCGATTTCTGTCCTAAGGGTAAGCTCTGAATCAGAAGCTGTTACCTCTAGTATGTTCCCTTTGAGGTCAAAAAGGAAATTTTCAAGAATCGGCAGTGCGGACTTTGCCGGGATGGCCTTTGAGATGTCCATCAACCCTTTCAGAAGTTCTGTGCTTGAGACGTTGAATTTCATATTCGTGTGTTTTTTAATTCGTTGTTTAGTCAGCCACTAGTATGCGGCTTCCATGAAAGGCAAATATACGAATATTCCCTTAATATTATGGCATCATATTTGATTTTTTGGCTGGGGTTTCGAAAATGCCATACGAAACCGTAAATAATGATTTTTTATAAGTTATATTAATATGTCAAAAATGAAAAAAGGTTTAGTAACAGTGGTGCTGTCAGTGTTGTTCAGTGTGCTGGCGGCTTATGGTGTCGTCAAGGCGGCTACCGTAGAAGAGGGAGACAAAGTGACAAGGACGGAGAGCGGGATGGTCACAAAGACTGTCAATCTGGCACAGTCTGACTATCCTGATTTGACATACGCAGCGGAAGCAGCTGTGGACGCTGTTGTCTATGTTGAGGTGACGGTTACTCAGCAGTACCAGATGGTCGATCCTCTGTTCCGTTTCTTTTTTGGGGATGCTGAGCCTCAGACGAGAGAACAGCAGGGAAGTGGCTCTGGTGTGATTATTCGTCCTGACGGCTACATCGTTACCAACAATCATGTTGTAGCCAATGCCACAAAGGTTCAGGTGACATTGAACAACAACAAGACCTATGATGCCAAGGTAATCGGCACTGATCCAGCAACGGATGTCGCTCTAATCAAGATAGATGCTCAAGGTCTTCCAACTCTTCCGTTCGGAGATTCAGATCAGCTCAGGCTTGGCGAATGGGTGCTTGCCGTAGGAAGTCCGTTAGGCTATCAACTCAGATCAACAATTACTGCGGGAATCGTCAGTGCTAAAGGCCGTTCAATGGCCCATGATCCAAGAGAGAACAACACTGTCCACATCGAATCGTTTATCCAGACTGATGCAGCTGTCAATCCAGGAAACTCAGGTGGAGCACTTGTCAACAAGACTGGTGAACTCGTTGGAATCAACACTGCGATTGTTTCTCAGACAGGATCTTATTCTGGATATTCATTTGCAGTTCCTGTCAACATCGTGAAGAAGATTGTTAGTGATCTCATTGATTTCGGTTCAGTGAAGAGGGCAATGCTCGGTGTTAGCATGGCTAGCTTTACCGATGCTTTGGCTAAGGACCTTAAGTACGATTCTCTAAACGATATGTTGGAAAAATTGAAACTTTCTTCCGCTGAAGGCGTATATATTCTTGAGGTTGTCAAAGGTGGTGCCGCTGAAAAAGCCGGTGTGAAGAAAGGAGATGTCCTTTTGGCTATTGATGGCGCAGCTGTCAAGGACGGTGCTGCCGTTCAAGTCAAGGTTAATTCTTTCCATCCAGGTGACAAGGCTACTCTGAAAATTGTCAGGGATGGCAAGGAGAAAGAGATAGAGGTGACATTTTCAGATACTAGTCGTGAGAATGGTACAGTAGTAGGTGACGGTGAGATTGCATTCTTTGGGAGTACCCTTAAAGAGGCTGGTAAAGAGGAACTTGAAAAGTTCGGCTTGAAGAAAGGAGTCCTTATTACTTCAGTCGGCAGCGGCAAGATGCTTGAGGCCGGAGCTTCAGAAGGGATGATTATCACCTATGTCAACGACCAACCGGTCGGCACGCCTCAGGATGTCTTGAACATCGCCAAGTCCGCTAAGAGGGCAGTTTACATCGAGGGTGTTACAGCTAACGGTAGAAAAGCTTTCTTCGGATTCAGTAAAGAGTAGTTGAAGAAGGTTTAGGATAGAGTTTCCCTGACGGAAATGGATCCGCTCCTTCCGTCAGGGAAATTTGTGTATAACAGAATATATGAGGCAATTAAAAATTACAAAGTCAATCACCAACCGCGAGAGCGCATCCTTGGACAAATACCTCCAGGAAATCGGTCGTGAGGAGTTGGTGTCACCGGAAGAAGAAGTTGAACTCTCACAAAGGATTCGTAAGGGTGATCAGAAAGCGTTGGAAAAGCTTACTAGGGCAAATCTTAGGTTTGTTGTTTCTGTCGCTAAACAGTATCAGAACCAAGGACTTAGCCTTCCGGATTTGATCAATGAAGGAAATCTCGGCTTGATTAAGGCTGCGGAGAAATTCGATGAGACGAGAGGCTTTAAATTCATTTCATACGCAGTGTGGTGGATCCGCCAGTCAATTCTTCAGGCTCTTGCCGAGCAATCTAGAATTGTTAGGCTTCCGCTCAATCAGGTCGGTTCCCTGAACAAGATCAACAAAGCTCTATCCCAGTTCGAGCAGAAGAACGAGAGAAGCCCATCCAACGAGGAACTCTCCGAAATGATTGACATTCCTCAGGACAAGATTTCCGACACACTAAGGGTTTCCGGCAGACATGTGTCTGTAGATGCCCCTTTCGTTGAGGGTGAGGATAACAGTTTGTTGGACGTGATACCTAACGATGACTCTCCGATGGCTGACAGAGGTCTTGTGAACGAGTCTCTCAGCACAGAGATTGAGAGATCGTTACAGATTCTTACATCGCGTGAGCGTGAGATCATCAAGTCGTTCTTCGGCATCGGCTGCCAGGAGATGACCCTCGAAGAGATTGGCGAAAGACTTGATCTGACTCGCGAAAGGGTTCGCCAGATTAAAGAAAAGGCAATCCGAAAGCTTAAGAAACCGTCTGCTAGTAAACTTCTAAAAACGTATCTCGGCTAATGACTCCGGAACTTTTCATCGCCACGAAGGCTTCAGAAGCCATCAAGGCTCTCTATAACGCTGACATTGAACCATCTGCTCTTCAGGTTTCCGTCACAAGGAAGGAGTTTACAGGTGACTTCACATTGGTAGTTTTCCCTTTGTTACGCCTGTCTCATTCCACCCCTGAGAACACAGGAAATGCCATCGGAGAATGGCTCAAGACCAACGTGCCAGAAATCTCTGAATATAACTGCGTGAAGGGTTTCCTCAACCTGCTGTTCTCCAATCTGTTCTGGAACGAACTCTTTGGTGAGATTGTCTCAGACAAGGAATTTGGTGACCTGCCTAAGACCGGCAAGAACATCATGGTCGAGTTCTCTTCTCCGAACACAAACAAGCCTCTGCACCTCGGCCACATCAGAAATAACCTGCTCGGTGACTCTGTGTCAAGGCTTTTGAAAGCCAGCGGCAACAACGTGATCAAAACGACCCTTGTAAATGACAGGGGAGTGCACATCTGCAAGTCCATGTTAGCATGGCTCAAGGTGGGCAATGGTGCCACTCCAGAGTCAACTGGCATTAAGGGAGACCATCTCGTTGGTGACATGTACGTTGCTTTCAACGACATCTACAAGAAAGAGGTTGAGGAACTTGTGGCTGCAGGAATGGACGAGGAAACCGCCAAGAAAGAGGCTCCTTGCCTAAAGGAAGCTCACGAGATGCTCCAGAAATGGGAGGCCGGTGACAAAGAGGTCCGTGATCTCTGGTCTAAGATGAACAGTTGGGTTCTCAAGGGTTTTGACGAGTCCTACAAGGCTCTCGGAATCACTTTCGACAAAGTTTACTATGAGTCTCAGACTTATCTTCTTGGCAAGGAATTGGTACAGAAAGGTTTGGATATGGGAGTCTTCGTCAAGGACCCTGACGGCTCAGTATGGTGCGACCTTACTGCTGATGGACTTGACAGGAAACTGCTCATCCGCTCGGACGGTACCTCAGTCTATATCACACAGGATCTCGGAACTGCTGAAAGGCGTTTCGCGGAGTACCATCTCGACTCCCACGTCTATGTCGTGGGTAACGAACAGAACTATCACTTTCAGGTGCTGAAGCTGATTCTCAAGAAATTGGGATTCGAATGGTCCGACAACATATTCCATCTTTCCTATGGAATGGTCGAATTGCCAGAAGGCAAGATGAAGTCCCGCGAGGGTACTGTTGTTGATGCTGACGACCTCATCCAGAAGATGTACGAGGAGGCGAGGGCTACTTCCGATGAGTCTGGTAAGCTAGCTGACATGAGCGTGGAGGACAAGGAGAAACTTTATCACATGATTGGTCTAGGAGCCCTTAAGTACTTCATCATCAAGGTTGATCCGAAGAAGACCATGCTCTTCAACCCTAAGGAGTCCATCGACTTCAACGGCAACACCGGCCCGTTCATCCAGTACACCCACGCCCGAATCCGCTCCATCCTGCGCAAGGCTGCAGAGAAAGGAATTGAATATGCCGCCTCTCCTCTGCCTAAGGTCGAGTTGAGTGCAAAGGAAATCAGACTAATAAAGCTCCTGAACACTTTTCCAGCAAAGATTTCGGAAGGTGCTCAGGCATATTCCCCAGCGGTTATTGCCAACTACGCGTACGACCTCGCTAAGGAGTTCAATCAGTACTATCATGACACTCCGATTCTTAAAGAGGAAAACTCTGACATCCTTAAGATGCGCCTCGTTCTGATTGACACCCTTTCAGGCGTGCTCCGCAAGGCTATGGGCATCCTGGGAATCGAGCTTCCTGAGAGAATGTAAGAAGTCAAATGTCCGAGACTGATTACATGTTTCCGACTTCCCAAAAGGAAGTTAAAGCCTTAGGGTGGGACTACATCGACATCATCCTTTTCACGGGTGATGCCTTTGTGGACCACCCTTCTTTCGGCACAGCCTGTATTGCCCGGTGGCTTCAGAATTTTGGCTATAGAGTTGCCGTTGTGCCTCAGCCCAACTGGAGGGATGACCTTCGTGACTTTAAGAAGTTAGGGGCTCCGAGGCTTTATTTTGGAGTGAACGCTGGTGCGATGGATTCAATGGTGAACCACTACACGGCTGGTAAGCGTCTTCGTCACGATGATGCCTACACTCCTGAGGGAAAATTCGGTCAGAGGCCTGACTATGCAGTCAGTGTTTACACCAACATACTCAAAGATTTGTTCCCTGATGTCCCTGTAATCATCGGAGGGGTCGAGGCTTCGCTTCGTCGTCTCACCCATTACGATTACTGGAAAGATGAATTGGTCCCTTCCATCTTACAATGGTGTAAGGCAGACTACCTTTGTTATGGAATGGGAGAAAAGCCGATGCTTGAACTGACAAGAGCCATTGAAGCACAGCGGAATATTCATGAAATCCATAACATACCGCAGATAGCATTCCGGATGAGCGGCAAATGGAAGGTCAAGGATCCTTTGGTGCTCCACTCGTTCGAAGAGTGCAAAAAGGACAAGATGGCATTCGCGGAGAATTTTCATCTAATTGAGACTCATGCGAATATGATGCATCCAGCTACGATTATCGAGCCTGTCGGGAAGGGCTACGTGCAGATCAATCCGCCATATTCCCCGTCCACAACCGAGGAGATGGATTCGTTCTGGGATTTACCTTTCACTAAGTTGCCGCATCCGCGCTACAAAGGGAAGAGGATTCCGGCATACGACATGATCAAAGACTCGATTATCACTCATCGTGGTTGCTTCGGAGGGTGTAATTTCTGCACAATTGCGGCCCATCAGGGGAAGTTTATCCAGTCCCGCTCGCAGGCCTCTATTCTTGCGGAAGTGAGGAAATTGGCCAAGATGCCAGGATTTGCGGGGAATATCTCAGACCTCGGAGCTCCTACCGCGAATATGTACGGGATGCGAGGAAAGAACACTGATTTATGCGACAAATGCCGCAGAAAATCATGCCTTTTCCCGGCTCCATGCCCGAACATGAACAGGTCTCACAAACAGATACTTGAACTATACCGAAAGGTCGATTCTGTCCCAGGAATCCGCCATTCCTACATCGGAAGTGGCATCCGTTATGATCTGTTTCTAGATGAGAAAGGTTTTGTTGATGAGACTTCCAAACCTTACCTGAAGACTTTGATTCTTGACCACACTTCAGGTCGAATGAAAGTTGCCCCGGAACACACTGAGGACAAGGTCTTGCAGTACATAGCCAAGCCTTCTTTCAAGCTCTTTGAGAGACTTCGCTATGAGTTTGACAAGATCTGTGCACAGAACGGCCGCCGGACCGGCATCGTTCCGTACTTTATCTCATCCCACCCTGGATGCACGATGAAGGACATGGAAAACCTCTCGAAGAATCCTGCTTTGAAAGGAATATTCATGGATCAAGTGCAGGATTTCACCCCGACTCCTATGACCACTTCATCTGTGATGTACTACACTGGAATCGATCCACGGACCATGAAACCTGTCTTCGTGGAACGTGATCCAGAGAAGAAAAAGCGTCAAAAATCATTTTTTTTTAGAAAATAGTGCTGTTATAGCTTGCAATTCGGAAAAATGTCTTAATATTGCACCCGAAATCGGGACTGATGAAGTCCGTTTTTTTTTGAATAGTTTTATTTGGTTATATGAGCATGGCAGCAGATCAGAAAAAAAGACATGTGGTAAGCTACGAGAATATGTCCGAAGCACTAGCCGCAGCGTTTAATGAAAAATATCCAAGAGGCTTCAGTGATTATCTCCCTGACCTTGTCAAGTACCCGAAACCGGACGGCACTTCTTTCTATGCCGTTACAGTCGAGACGGATGATTCTATCAATCTTGTGAAGATCAAGGTCAAGACAGACGATGCCGAGGCATTGGAAAGATGGCTTGAAGGCGAAGAGGATGCTGAGAACGAGGAGGTTGCAGGATCTTCCGCTGATGCTCCTGCAGACTCTGCTCTTCCTGATGACAACATCTCCCAGTACAGTGGCGACGACGACTCCGCGGAATAGTTGCTTTTGGATAAATAACATAAGGCCTGATTTCCACTGGATTTCAGGCCGCTTTTCTTTTGGATGCATGAATATTTACGTGAAAGTTCTGGCCGTTGCCATTCTATCAATTGTGGTGGGATGTTCAAACGGAACCGTCTCAATTTCAGATTTGAGTGATGGAGACCTGTTGTTTGTTGTTAACGAGAATGGCAATAACATAACCGAAGTGACGCAAGGTACCGATAATCTAAAGATAGACCATGTGGTAATCTTTGCGGAAGGTGACATCGTTGAGGCGATCCCTGAATTGGGGGTTGTGGAAAGCCCGTTGGACAGTTTTCTGGTCAGGCTGGCTGAAAATGAGGCTGTGCTTGTTGGCAGGATCGAAGGGTTGGATGTTGAAGCGAGTGTGACTAATGCCAGAAACTTCCTCGGTAAGCCATACGATGACATATTCATGCCGAGTGACAGTGCGATATACTGTTCTGAGCTTGTACAAAAGTCATTTGTGTTTAATGGAAAGCGTCGGGGGAGTGAGGACAGCGACGGATCGGTTTCGAGACTTGTCTTTGATGTGATCCCGATGTCATTTCACGACAGCACCGGCAATGTGACAGAGTTTTGGACAAAATTCTATGCCGCCCGTGGTATGGCAGTCCCGGAAGAAACTCCCGGAACCAATCCCGGCCAACTCTCCCGTGATCCTAATGTCAAAATTTTGGGGAATTTATCATACTATAGGTCACTTAGACAGGCTCAGTGACCGCACTTCGACAGGCTCAGTGACCGATGTTCTGAAGACTCAACGATCGGACGCTGAGCATGTCGAAGCGTCAAAGTAGTTTCGCCAGACTGTCATAGTACTGCTTGCTGACCGGAATATGTCCGACCCCATCACGGATGAACTCCGTGTAGATCACCCCGTCCTTGTCCCGGCTCAACACCTTGATGTGCCGTGGGTTGACATAATACGACCGGTGGCAGCGCACGAATCCGTGCTTGATTGCATCCGTTTCAAGGCTTTTCATTGAGTTCCTCAGCTGATAAGTCTTTACCCTCTCGTTCTCCAGATAGTGAATGTTGATGTAGTTCGCATCCGCACTCACGTAAAGCACAGCAGCCGGATCTATCGTCAGTTTCAACCTTTTGTGCTCATCGTAGAACTTGACAAGCGACTCATTTGGAGCCTTGCCAGCATCTATCAAATCTTGATTCTTGTTCGAGATTATGCGTAGAAGAGCGTTGAATAGATACGGATAGACCAATGTCAGGCAGACAACCTCAAAGCAATATGGGAGCGCAGTGAAGTAAGGCATCCCTCCGCTTTTTCTGTAGAACAGTGATGTGTAGAGCGCGAAAAAGAATGCGGTGATGAGAATTTCTCCTATGCACCAGACCACGTAGTGCCACCATTTAAAAGGAATATACTTGTACAGAAACGAGAAAACAAGTCTGGTCAGAGCCAACACTCCGAGCATGATGCAAGACAGCATCAGAAGGTGGAAAGTCCACGATTTCCCGCCTACATTGTAGAAATCCGACAAAGAGAACGGATTATAGACAAAGCAGAACACGAAAAAGAAAAGCGGCAGAAGAACCGCATACTTGACTTGGCGCGCATAGCCTTTCGAGACTCTCAATGGTGTGTTCATGGCTTAATTTCTTGTCCAAAAGCCCAAATTTCCGTCCCGAATATCATTGGGATGAAAACTGAAATTCGGTTTTTTCGTCCCTAATTTACTGCAATTTTTCCGCCAAACAAAAGCTTTAGTGTCATTTTTAGTACATGTGACCACACTTTCTTCGTCACGACATTCGAATTAGATATTTTTGCATTGCAGTCTGAGGAAATAGCATTCCTAGGCTGGTGTTAGATAGTAAATATTCAAAACATGACACAGATAGTAAACACATTCGAATACTCCGTTGCCCCGGAGAACATAGACTTCCAAGGACACGCTACCGTGCCGTCAATCTGCGGCTGCATCATCAACGCCATCGGACAGAACATCCGTAGGGAAGGATGCGGGATAGACGTGATGAAAAACGCTGGGCGTTCATGGGTTTTGCTTCGCTCTGCCTTTGAGATTGACGAAAGGCCGGCTCTTTATGACAACTATAATGTCAAGGTCTGGCCTGTGAAAGGTAAAGGTCTCACCTACAACCGATGTGTCAAGCTCACAAATTCAGAGGGTGAGGAGATTGGCCGTGGCACTACTGAATGGTGCGTGATAGACATCAATTCCAGAAAGCCGATTTTTCCTGAGCTAGGACTTTCAGAGGTGGACATTCCACTTCCTTGCAAGAGTCCGCGAAGAATCCTGGACTTCCTGCCGGATTTCATCAAGCACAAGGAAATTGGCTACAGCGAGTGTGATTTCAACGGGCACCTGAACAACACCCATTACATCGAGATGTTCTATAACCTATTGCCAGAGAGTGTGTTGTCTAGCGGACTTTTCACTAGAATCGACATCAATTTTAGACGTGAGGTCCACAGGGGCGATGATGTGGCTTTCGGCATCCGCAAGGCTAGTGACGAGGAGTATCTCTTTATGGCAAAAACGGGAGACGCGACTCTCTGCCACGCCTCCCTGCAAGCTATTTAGAATTAATGTCACTTCGACAAGCTCAGTGACCGAACTGGCTGCTGAGCCTGTC
>DBKH01000095.1:13259-21194 GCA_002297815.1 Bacteroidales bacterium UBA755
TCGCTGAGCTTGTCGAAGCGTACCAGCATTAATTAACCCTCTCCACCGAAGCAGTCCTGCCGATGGACTTTATCATAACACTCAGATCCTTAGGGGCTTTATATCTGATGTTTGACGCCCCTGTTGCGTCCTCAATCATGATTGAACGTGTAACATTTACGTTGCAATTTGCCGCTCCAGAGGTCTCTAGTATAGCATTCTCTGCCTCAGCATTCATGGCTTTGACATTTGAGGCTCCAGAAGCATCGACTTCAAGATTTCTAATTGTTCCCTTAAGGTTGACCTCGCATGCTCCAGAAGCGTCAAGCTCTACTTTCCCAAAATCTCCGTCAAGACTGGTCTTGGTCGCTCCACTGACATCAGCCTCTAACTTGTCAGCTTTGATCATGAAGTTGTTTGAAGACGCTCCGGAAAGATCAAGTTCAACTTCATAATAACTACCATACATCTTACAATAGGATGCTCCACTAATCTCAGCATCTAACTTTCCTGCATTGACATTCAATGATTTAATGTTGCTGGCTCCACTCAAGTCCAATGATAGTTCACCTCTGCCCAGGTCAAATGTGTCATCGCATCTTAGGCTCGTTGCACCGGACATTTCCACTTTACGTAGTTCTGGCATTGCTATTTCAGCCTTGCATGTCCAATTATCCAACTGTCTCTGCAATTTTGCAGGTATTGGCTTGTTCCAACCAATCTTCAACTCACCGTTACGAACCCACACTAGGAGATATTCCTGAAGCACGCTCGGCAGTGTCACCTCCACCTTGTACGAATCTGACTTAACAAGGTTCACTTCAACCACTCCGCTTAGGTCTAACCCAGTGAAATCTTTGCAGTTGAACTTACATTTGATGTAGTCCGTGTCAACCTTTGATGTCGCTGTCAGGTACAACGATTCTGCTGGGAACTCCGCTGTGGCGTTAAGTCCGTTCGCGATGAACATAAGGAGCGCTACTGCTCCAGTAATCATAAACTTTTTCATAACTCTTTTATTTTGTTGATTTTATCTAGTCCGTCAAGTAATTCTCCATAATATTCTTTTAATATGATCGCCTTAGCAGCGTCATCAAGTTCATCCGGCAGTTGGTCAATCATCGGTACCGTTTCCTCAGCGATGCTTCCCACCGTTCTTTCCCATCTGTCTTCTAAATCCCTTGAGAGTATCTCCCCGTACATCAAAGTAACTTTCTCTGAATATGCCAGATACACCGCCACAGGATCATCAGCCACTCCGGCAAACCAATCAACTTTCTCAGAAGGACGGTTTATGAATATCACAGCAGCGGCAACAGCAGCCGCTATGGATGCGGCAGCACTGAATATCATTGCGAACCTCCTTCGTTTTCCACTAGTCTTCTGCACTTCGGTTTTATGGTCCGCTTCAAGCAGCGCATCCAACTTTGCCTCGAACCTTGTCTCGTGCCCCAGAGGTAGCTCCTGATCGTCAAACGCCTCAGGATTCCCGCTGAGATATTCCTTAAGATCAATCATATTCTTGTCCTCTTTAATTGTTCAACCAATTTAGCCTTTGCCCTTGAAAACTGGGTCCTCAATGTTCCTTCACGTTCCCCTGTTATGCTGGCTATTTCCTCATAGTCAAGGCCTTCCACCAACACTAAGTTTAGAATCAATCGGCATGATTCAGGCAGCCCGTCAATGGCCTTTCTCACATTGCTGACGCTCATTTGCGGAACCTCTACCGTGGTGGTGTCATCGGCATATTCGGAAACTTCACCTGCATATTCATCAAGAAAGAGTTTTTCCCGTCTTTTCTTCCTCACCGCATCTATTGACTTTCTGATGCATGTCCTGCTTAACCATGCTGCCACCTGAGCAGGATCACTGGGAACGATGTCCAAAGTGATGAATTTGAGGATTGTGTCCTGCATGATCTCTTCAGCCTCGCCGCTGTCGCGGACTATCCTCCAGCTGATGTTGTACAGCCGTCCAGCGTGCGCTTTATAGAATTTTATGGACTCTTCTCTTGTCATCGTTTCTTTGTCGTTTCACAATATAAACGAATATTTTCGTTGATTGTTACAAGAACTTTGTAATATTTTGAAAAAGTCGCTTCGACAGGCTCAGCGACATGATACAACGGAAAAGGCCCGGAGTCTCCCGACCGCGGGCCCTTTTCATTTCATTTGGCTTAAAAGATTCTTGTTTTGTGACGATAATCACTATCCGACCGCAAAGTTACAGTCCCTTCATAATTGGCACAATACCAAAAAATAGGTAAACACTTCCGCAAATCATCGCGAATCATGGGTATCAATCCCGAAAATCCATAATATTTTCGTACTTTTGTCTCCTTAAAATTTGAATTTACATGAACTTAAGCGGAGTAATCGTCGGTGCAGCAACATTCCTCATCATAGGAATATGCCATCCCATCGTAATTAAAATGGAATATCATTGGGGCAAAGGTAGCTGGTGGCTGCTTCTGCTTGCGGGATTGGCCTTCACCGCTGCTTCCATATTCATGAATCATGAAGTCGTTTCCACCATTCTCGGTGCTGCTGCTTTTTCTTGCTTCTGGGGGATTCTAGAGGTCTTCGAACAGGAAAAACGCGTGCTGAAAGGTTGGTTCCCTGAGAATCCCGCCCGTCATGACTACTACGAGGCCATTCGTAAGGCTGGCCGCGGTGGTTCGACAGGCTCACCAACCGCTTCTTCTGGT
Source organism: Bacteroidales bacterium UBA755 (assembly GCA_002297815.1). Taxonomy (GTDB): domain Bacteria; phylum Bacteroidota; class Bacteroidia; order Bacteroidales; family UBA932; genus Cryptobacteroides. The sequence continues at coordinate 15,946 of DBKH01000095.1, forward strand.
CGCTGAGCCTGCCGAAGCGACTTGACATTAATGAAATAGTTATTATCAAATATCATGAATTACAAACTACTGCCAGTATTGGCAATTGCTGCCGCCCTGTCGGGAATAACAGAGGCATCGGCTCAGAAGAAAGAAATGGATCATAGCGTCTATGATTCATGGCAGAGTGTGTCGGACATCCAGAAAAGCGATGACGGCAACGTGCTAGTGTGGTGCGTCAACCCTCAAGAAGGAGACGGAACCCTCTATGTCAGGAATATGACTCCTGAGAAAAAAGGCAAGGCTTCCTGCCGCGAGATAAGCATCCCACGCGGCTATCAAGCCTCGCTGGATCCAAAAGGAAAGTGGCTCTACCTGCGTATCAAACCTCAGTTCGCTACGACCCGTCAGGAAAAGATAGACAAGAAAAAGTCTGAGAAAATGACGAAGGACACTTTGGCTGTTGTCGATCTCTCTACCATGACAGTCAAGAAATACGGCCGTGTCGATTCTTACACAACCGGTTCTTTAGCAAAGCCTTACATTGCTTACAAATCCACATGGAAGCACTTTAAGGATTCGACCGACAAGAAAGGTACAGACAAGTCTGGCCTCATCATCCTGAACCCGGCCACTGACAGGAAGGACACCCTCAAGTACATTGACGCCTATTCTTTCAATCAGGATGGGACAACACTTGTGATGACATCGAAGAAAGACAAAAAGGATTCCCTCTCGGTCTCAGCAGTGCTTATCGCCCATGCACCTGCTTGTCTGGACACTTTGGTCAAAGGTGCTGAATCTTATCGCCGCTTGACATTCAGTGATGCGGAGGATCAGCTTGTGTTCCTTGGATCCAAGGACAAGAGCAAGAACCGCAACAAATGCCAGGCTCTGTACTTGACGACCATTCAGGCCGTCAAGACGGGTAAAACGGTTCGACAGGCTCACCGACCGCTTATGGAGGTTGCTGATAGCTCTACTGTAATCAGCAAGGATGGTAAATGGGCATATTCAACGAAAGAAATCATCGCTGAAGGAACCAAGGTTGAAGGCACTCCGGGCTGGACTCTCAACGAGAACACCGAGCTTCAGTTCACCCCTGACGGCAAACGCCTCTTCCTCGGAATCGGAGCCATCCGTCCTCCGAAGGACACAACGATTGTGGACTTCGAGACCGCCCAGCTAGACATCTGGAACTGGGACGCAGTTCTTACTCCGCCTCAGCAGAGACTAAATGTCAACAAAAAACTTAAGAAGACATATTCAGCAACAATTGATCTCACCGAACCAGGGAAGATCGTGCCGTTGACAACATCATATTTCGATAACATCCGCTATATGAACGGAGGACTTTCGGAATGGGTGCTTATGGCTGACAATTCCAAATATGCCCGCACAGCGGTATGGGACTACAACAATCGCTACGACTTCTCCCTTGTGAACGTCAAGGACGGCTCAAGAAAAGTTGTGGCTGAAGGACTCAATGTGGGACGTTTCGACATGTCTCCGAGCGGGAAATACCTCGTCTGGTTCGACAGTGATGAGATGAACTGGTTCACCTACAACACCCAGACAGGTGAGAAGGTCAACCTTACCGCTCAGACAGGCGTTCCTTTCTACGATGAGGAGGACGACCATCCGACAGCGGCTCCGGCCCACGAGTTCTCTCCGAAATGGCTTAAGGATGAGTCTGCTGTCTTTATTATTGACCGCTACGACATCTGGAAATTCTCTCCTGATGGAGTCACGGCAGTCAATCTCACTGGAAGTGTTGGTCGCCAGACCCACAACCGCTTCAAGATTTTTGACCCTAAGCCGGACACTAGAAAGCCTAACGAACGTCGTTGCGGACTTATTAAACCACTGGACCCAAAACAAACTATCTTCCTCAGTGTGTTCAACGAGGATAGTCAGGAATATGGCTATGGCAGCCTGAACCTCGCCAAGCCGACAAAGACTCTGAAATATTTCACTGACACGGTAAGTTTCAAATACATAGCTGGAACCTTGAACACCGACAGGCTTTTCTACCAAAAAGGTAACTTCCGTAACTGCTATGACCTTTATTATACTGATGACTTCTTCGCGAGCTCAACAAAGGTCTCTGCCATCAATCCTCAGATGGCCGACTATCGTTGGGGCCGTGCAGAGCTCTTTCATTGGAAAGCCTACGATGGCACACCTCTGAAAGGATTGGTGTTCGTTCCGGATGGAGTCAAAGAGGGAGAGAAGCTTCCTGTTATGATCTACTTCTACGAGAAGAACGCCAACAACCTTTATTCATTCTGGACACCTGCCCCGTCACGCTCAATCGTGAATATCCCATTCTACACTTCAAGGGGGTACATCGTGTTCGTACCGGACATCGTCTATAAAGTCGGTCATCCTGGCGAGAGTGCCTACAATTGCATCTGTGCCGGAGCCGAGGCTCTCTGCGAGAAGTATTCCATTGCAGACAAGAGCAAGATGGCAATCCAGGGCCAGAGTTGGGGAGGCTACCAGACTGCATGGCTCATAACACGTACGAATATGTTCGCAGCGGCAGGCTCAGGCGCACCGGTAGGCAACATGACATCAGCTTATGGCGGAATCCGCTGGGGATCTGGCATCACTCGTGCCGGTCAGTACGAGCACGGACAAAGCCGAATAGGGAAGAGCATGTGGGAGCCTGGAGCGCTCGACCTCTACATTGAGAACTCTCCAGTGTTCCATGTCGATAAGGTTCAGACTCCGGTCCTTATCATGCACAATGACGCTGATGGAGCAGTTCCGTGGTACCAGGGAATCGAATTCTTCTCGGATCTCCGCAGACTTGACAAACCGGCCTGGCTTCTCCAGTACAACAAGGAGGCTCACAACCTAGTAGAGAGACGTAACTGCAAGGACCTTTCAGTCAGACTCCAGCAGTTCTTCGATCATTACTTGAAAGGCGCTCCTCTTCCTGCATGGATGAAGACTGGTGTTCCTTACGAGGATAAGGCTGAATATTCAGGTTTTGAAAATGCAGAATAGCTTTTTTGTGAATATCGCTTCGACAGGCTCAGCGACCAGCGTTTCCGGTCACAGAGCTCGTCGAAGCGTGGTCGCTGAGCCTGTCGAAGCGAACCCATCGAAGCGATATAATACATATTCAATGACAAAACTAGCGATTTTCGACCTTGACGGTACCCTCTTGAATACCGTCGAAGATCTGGGCAACGCCACCAACTACGCCCTTGCGCAGTGTGGTTTCCCGATTCATAGGATTGATGAATATTATCAAATGGTGGGGCGCGGAATTTACAACCTGTTCCGCGCTGCCATTCCTTCTGAATATTCCACCGAGGACAACGTCCAGAGGATGGCTTCCTATTTCATCCCGTATTACGATACCCACAAGTGTGACTTCACCAGACCTTATGATGGCATTCCTGAGATGCTCCATGCCATCACCGAAAGGGGAGTGCTCCTTGCGGTTGCCTCCAACAAGTATCAGGATGGAGCAGAAAAGCTGGTGAGGCACTTTTTCGGTGAATATGATTTCGTGAAAATCCTTGGTCAGCGTGAAGGCCAACCGATCAAGCCAGATCCGGCCATTGTCGATCAGATTCTGTCTGTAGTCCCTTCTGTCTCAAAAGAGGAGACTGTCTACATTGGAGACTCTAATGTGGACATGCAGACAGGCGCGAATGCCGGAGTCCGAACTATCGGAGTGACTTGGGGCTTCCGAAGCCGTGAAGAATTGGCTGCATTCAGCCCCTCCTCCATTGTGGACACACCGGAAATGCTGTCCAAAGAGATTTTGAGGGTCTGATTTTGGTTCATGTTGGTTCATTTGTGTCGAATTAATACCATTGTTGTCACTTGATTTGCTAGCATTATTGCTAAGAATTTGTTTGTAATACGTTGAATAACAAGTAGATATATCTAATGAGGGGGGGGTGAAACTCTGAAACCATATCATCAGAGGTTATCCCATCTTTCTTTATTTACTATTGTTTTTGTGTAGATTATGTGCTATTTTTGTCTCGTAAATGCAGGTTACGAAAGCGGCTCTTGGATTGGAGTCCTTCGAGATCAGACACACATAATGCTGACAACCGTAGAACTTACCCTTGCACTTAAGTTGAGGGGACATTTTTCTTATCCTTTAAGCTACGCTTTCAGTGACTCTTTGCCACCCCTGTCGTTTACCACTTTTAATTTTTGAACCGGTTGACTTTGCCATATTATTACATAGGTGACGCTCGTCTTGCATATTCATCAATTCCGTATTGGTTTGCACTTCGCATTTTCTACAATCGGATTGATCCGTTGAGACTTACCTTGGACACTGCCGCGATCCGCTATTTCTACCCGCATCATCTGGTAGAACATTGTTCGGATGGTGGCATTAATTATGTCCAAGAGCCACTTATCCGCTCTTTGATGTTTGTCAGGTCAACTAACGAGAGTTTGGACATGATCCGTTTGAAGCATGCAGGCAGTGTCTCTCCCTATTACGATCAACGTACGCGCAAACCATTGACCATTCCTGATGAGCAGATGGATTCTTTCATCAAGCTCTGTGACATTAAAGATTCAGGTTTGGAATACTTGGGTGAGGATGGTCCCCAGTTTCACAAAGGTGACCGTGTGCGGGTAACTGACGGGATATTCAAAGGCTATGAAGGTTACATCAAACGAATCAAGCATGACAGGCGTCTTATAGTGACGATAGAGGGTGTCGCTGCGTTTGCAACCAAATTCATCCCTCCTGCATTTTTGGAAAAAGTTTAATTTTGAATATATTAACAATTATAATCTATATCTTAAATCTATTCTTACTGACATGAAAAGAGTAACAGCGCTACTGGCGCGACTGTGCGCCGCGGGCGCCCTTGCCCTGAGTTCGTGTTCGACACCGACTCAGATAACATACTTTCAGGACCTCGGCTCAGCGGAAGGGGGCGTGATTGCCCCTGTGCGCGAGATCACGGTCCGTCCGAAGGACAAGATTTCGATCATCGTGAACTGCAAGAGTCCTGAACTGACGGCCCTATTCAACCTGCCGTACGTGACCCAGCGCCTTGGTGAGAACAACTCCGGCAACATCTCTGGCTACAGTCAAGGCTACATCTCAGGTTACACGGTGGACGAGTCGGGTGAGATTGATTTTCCGGTGCTGGGTAAGATTCCAGTGGCCGGGAAGACCCGCGACCAGATTGCCGCTGCGGTGAAGGAAGAACTTTCGGCCCAAGGTCAGGCGATGGACGCTGTGGTGACAGTGGACTTCATGAACCTTTACT